>NZ_JBFBAV010000023.1:0-111870 GCF_040689505.1 Streptomyces sp. NPDC051211 | reverse complement strand
CGCCGTTGGGGCCGAGCAGGCCGAAGATCTCGCCGCGCTGGACCTCCAGCGAGACGCCGTCGGTGGCGCGGGTCTCGGGCAGCGCCGGGGCGCCGGCGGGGCTGGGATTGCTGCGCAATCCAGCCCGCGCGGCGTTTGAGCGCACGTACGGGGCTCTGGGGGCTTGCCCCCAGTTCGGGAAGGGGCGGGGAGGGGAACAGCCCCGCGCAGCGGCCCGCACGCCCGCACGCCCGCACCCCACAGGAAGAAGGAACATGCTGCTGGTCCCGCTCTACGAGCACCCCACCCACCACCCCACCGCCTGGAACACCCTCGTCCACTCCGCCGACCGCCTCCACTCCGTCGTCCTCAACCCCGCCAACGGCCCCGGCACCGCCCCCGACCCGGCCTTCCTGGAGGTCGCGGACCGGCTGAAGGACGCCGGTGTGCCCGTCCTCGGGTACGCCGATACCGACTACGGCCGCCGCCCGCACGCCGCGGTCGTGCAGGACCTGCTCCGGCACCGGGACTGGTACGGGGTCGACGGCGCCTTCCTCGACCAGGCGGCGGCCGACGGTGAACTCCTGCCCCACTACCGGCGCCTGGCGGTCGCCGCCCGGGCCGCGGGTGCCCGTACCCTGGTGCTCAACCACGGCGCCCACCCGCACCCCGGCTTCGCCGAACTCGCCGACCTGCTGGTCACCTTCGAGGGCCCCTGGGACGCCTACCAGGACGCCGAGGTGCCGCAGTGGACCGCGGGCTATCCCGCCCAGCGGTTCTGCCACCTGGTGTACGCCGTCCCGCCCGGCGGCGCCCCGGCGGCCGCCGCACTGGCCGCCGAGCGGCACGCGGGCGTGCACTGTGCCGTGCCCGGCACCGGCGCGCACCCGTGGGCGACCCTCCCGTACGCCCTGGAGGCCACCGCATGATCCGGAACCGCCGGATCGGGATCGGGGCCGGGCTGCTGGTCCTGCCCCTGCTGCTGCTCGCCGCCTGCACGGCCGGCGGCCCGGAGGAGCCGGAGCGTCCGGACAGGAAACCGGCTCCCGCCGGCCCCCGCTGGCAGCCCACCCCCGGCACCCCCTGGCAGTGGCAGCTCAGCGGCCGGCTGGACACCTCCGCCGATGTGCCGGTGTACGACGTCGACGGGTTCGAGACCAGCAAGGCGCAGGTCGCCGGGTTGCGGAAGGACGGCCGCCGGGTCATCTGCTACCTGTCCACCGGTGCCTGGGAGGAGTTCCGGCCGGACGCCGGGGAGTTCCCAGAGCGGCTGCTCGGCAAGGGCAACGGCTGGGACGGGGAACGCTGGCTGGACATCCGGCGTACGGACCTGCTGGAGCCGCTGATGGCCCGGCGGATCGACATGTGCCGGGACAAGGGGTTCGACGCGGTGGAGCCGGACAACATGGACGGCTACCGCAACACCACCGGCTTCCCGCTCACCGCGGCCGACCAGCTGCGCTACAACCGGCTGATCGCCCGGCTGGCACACGACCGGGGCCTTGCCGTCGGTCTCAAGAACGACCTCGACCAGATCCCCGAGCTGGTCGGCGACTTCGACTTCGCGGTGAACGAGCAGTGCGCCCAGTTCGGCGAGTGCGAGCGGCTGACCCCGTTCATCGATGCGGGGAAGGCGGTGTTCCACGTGGAGTACGAGCTGCCGGCCGACCGGTTCTGCGAGGGGTCCCGCCGGCTGCGGCTGAGTTCGCTGGAGAAGAAGTGGGAGCTGGGGGCCTGGCGGAAGTCCTGCTGAGGCGCCGCAGCCGAGGGCCGCAGCTGAGGGCCGTAGCCGAGGGCCGTGATCGAGGGCCGTGGCCGTCCGCGTCAGACGGGCAGGATGACGTGCACCCGGAAGCCGCCCCCGTAGCGGGGGCCCGCGTAGCAGGTTCCGCCGAGGGCGCTCGCCCGTTCCCGCATGCCGAGGAGGCCGTGGGTGCCGCCGGGGCGGGTGGCGGGCTCGCCGGCGGGGGGTGGGCCGCTGCCGCCGTCGTCGAGCACGGTGACCTCCACCGACTTCCCCACCCGGACGACGCTGACCTCCGCCTTCGCGCCGGAGCCGGCGTGCTTGCGGACGTTGGTCAGCGCTTCCTGGATCACCCGGTAGGCGGCCAGGTCCACCGCGGCCGGCAGCGGCCCGTCGGTCCCGCCCGTCCCGTCGAGTGCGAGTTCCACCGGCAGTCCGGCGTGCCGGAAGGTGTCCACGAGTTCGTCGAGGACGCCCAGCCCGGGCGCCGGCTCGGTCGGTGCCTCGGGGTCGCCGGACTGCCGCAGCAGCCCGACCGTGGCCCGCAGTTCGTTGAGCGCCGAGCGGCTGGCCTCCCGTACGTGCCCGAGGGCTTCCTTCGCCTGGTCCGGCCGCTTGTCCATGACGTGCGCGGCCACTCCCGCCTGCACGTTGACCAGGGCGATGTGGTGGGCCACCACGTCGTGCAGGTCGCGGGCGATCCGCAGGCGCTCCTCGGCGACCCGGCGGCGGGCCTCCTCCTCCCGGGTCCGCTCGGCCCGCTCGGCCCGTTCCCGGATGGCGTCGACGAAGGCCCGGCGGCTGCGCACCGCGTCGCCGGCGGCGGCGGCCATGCCGGTCCAGGCGAAGATGCCGAGGTTCTCCTGCGCGTACCAGGGCAGCGGTCCGGCCAGCATGGCCACGGCGGTCAGCCCGGTCATGGTGAGCAGGCCGACCCGCCAGGTGGTGGGCCGGTCGGTGCGGGCGGCCACCGTGTACAGGGCGACCACGGTGCAGATGGCGACCGGGGCCCGCGGGTCTCCGGTGGCCAGTTCCAGCAGGGACAGCACGCTGGTGGCGGCGAGCACGGCGCGCGGCCGGCGCCGGCGCAGGACCAGCGAGGCGGAGCCGAGCACCATCAGGACGAGGGATCCGGCGTGCGGGGTCCGGGTGCCGAAGGTGGGTCCGTGCGGCCCGTTCGGGTCGGCGAAGGACATGACGATCATGCAGACGAGCACGCCGAGGGCCAGCAGGGCGTCGGTCGCGAGCGGATGCGCCCGCGACCAGTCTTGGGCGGAACCGAGCGGTCCGATGCCCGTCCCGGAACGCGGCAGGAGGGGTGTCGTCGTCACCCGCCTACGGTACGGCCATTCCCGCGGGGTCCGGACCCCGGCGGCGGCGGCCGCCGGACCGGCGGGGTGCGGGAGCGTTCCGGACCCCACTTCGCGCGGACCGCGCAGAGCACGAGGACGGCGGCGATGGCCACCAGGTGTTCCCGGCCGGCCAGGTTGTTCTTGACCAGCACCTCCACGGTCATCGCCAGCACCACCAGTGCGGCGGTGAGGTGGGCCCCGTAGCGCCAGCAGACGTAGACGGCGAGGCCGACCACCGCCGCCGAGGGGCCGGTGTCGACGACCTGCCGGTCGGAGTCCGGCAGGCCCAGCGGATGGTCCGGGCCGAGCGCCAGCCCGATCCGGGCGTACGTGGTCCCGGCGAGCGTGGCGAGGTAGCCGATCAGCAGCGTCCGCCACCAGCCGATGCAGATCTCGGAGATCCCGAAGACCAGCAGCATCTGGGCGAGGGCCCCCCACACCGGCAGGTCCAGGGCGGGCACGAAGAGGGAGAGCGGGGTCCGCAGCAGGGCCGGCCACAGCGGGTCGGTGGCTTTCACCGAGCCCAGGTTCTGGACGAACTGGAAACCCCAGGGCTGGTTCTGCACGATCTGGAAGACCGCGGTCAGACAGACCGCGCCGAGGGTCATCGGGACCGCCCGCCACTTCCGGCGGACCAGCGCGTCGCGGACCGTCCGGTAGAGGGGCCCCCATTCACGACGGGCGAACAGCCGCAACGGGCCGGTGC
This sequence comes from Streptomyces sp. NPDC051211, assembly GCF_040689505.1. Classification (NCBI taxonomy): domain Bacteria; kingdom Bacillati; phylum Actinomycetota; class Actinomycetes; order Kitasatosporales; family Streptomycetaceae; genus Streptomyces; species Streptomyces sp. NPDC051211. Next base: position 108,089 of record NZ_JBFBAV010000023.1, on the reverse strand, counting down.
TCGGTGAACCGGTGCTCCGCGCCGTCAACGCATCGTCTCCAGGTGTCTGCGGTGCAGCCACTTCGGCAGACCCGGAGCCTCCAGGAACCCCTCGGCGCGGCCCGCCGCGAGACCGATCCGCAGCAGGTCGGAACTCTTCTCGAAGAGCATGAACCGCGGTTCCCAGATCGGCCGGTATTTGGCGTTGGCCCGATAGAGGGACTCGATCTGCCACCAGCGGGAGAAGAAGCTGAGCAGGGAGCGCCACATCCGCAGCACCGGGCCCGCGCCGAGCCTGGAGCCGCGCTCGAAGACAGACCGGAACATCGCGAAGTTCAGCGAGACCTGGGTGACCCCGATCTCCTTGGAACGTTCGAGGAGTTCGATGACCATGAACTCCATCAGCCCGTTCTCGGAGTCCCGGTCACGGCGCATCAGGTCGAGGGAGAGCCCCTTGGGGCCCCAGGGCACGAAGGACAGCAGGGCGCGCAGCTCACCGTTGCCGTCGGTGCACTCCAGCATCACGCACTGGCCGTCGGCGGGGTCGCCGAGCCGGCCCAGAGCCATGGAGAACCCGCGTTCGGTGGCGCCGTCGCGCCAGTCGTCGGCGCGGCGCAGCAGTTCGTCCATCTCCTCGGCGGGGATGTCGGCGTGCCGCCGGATCCGCACCTGGTAACCGGCCCGCTTCACCCGGTTGTAGGCCTGCCGTACGGTCCGCATGGCGCGGCCCTCCAGGGTGAACTCGGCGGTCTCGACGATCGCCTCGTCGCCCAGTTCCAGCGCGTCCAGGCCGTGCCGGGCGTAGATGGTTCCGGCCTCCTCGCTCGCGCCCATCACGGCCGGCACCCAGCCGTGCTCGCGGGCCTCGGCCAGCCAGGGCTCGATGGCGCCGGGCCAGGCCTCCGGGTCGCCGATCGGGTCGCCGGAGGCCAGCGACACCCCGCCGACCACCCGGTAGGTGACGGCGGCCTTGCCGGTGGGGGACCAGATCACGCTCTTCTCGCGGCGCAGGGCGAAGTAGCCGAGCGAGTCGCGGTCGCCCTGCTTGGCGAGGAGGGCGCGGAGCCGGTCCTCGTCCTCCTCGGTGAGCCGGTCCACGGCCCGGCGGGACCGGAAGGCGGCCAGCAGTACGGCGAGCAGCAGCAGGAAGGACATCGCGTTGATGGCCACGTCCACCCAGCCGGGGGTGCTGATGTCCCGGTAGCCGGAGTCGTCGGTGGCGAGGGTGACCAGGCGCATCACGCCGTACCGCCAGCGGGCCGTGAAGGAGGCCTCGGACTGGTCGGGGGCGGTGTTGGTGGCGCCCACCAGCAGGGCCGCGACGAGGGAGGTGAGGAGCAGTCCGGCGGCGGCGACGGCGGTGGCCAGCTTCGGGTTGGAGCGGTCGCCCTTGGCGTAGAACTCGCGGCGGCCCAGCAGCAGGGCGCCGACGAAGCCCGCGGTCAGGGCGAGGGACACCCAGTTCTGGGCGTGGGCGCGGATCTCCGGGTAGCCGGGGGTGCAGAAGGCGGCGGCGAGCAGGGCCAGGAACAGTCCGCTGAGGACCAGGTTGAGGATCCAGGCGGCCCGCTTGCGGCGGCCCATGGTGACCGCGAGGAGCAGCGAGAACAGGCCGGATCCGAAGCCCGCGGTGAGCAGGTAGGGGGTGTAGAAGTCGTCGGTGTTGTGGGCGCGCAGGTCCTGTCCGAGCGATACCCACACCGCGCTGAGGAAGTTGACGAAGGTGACGGCGCGCAGGTACCAGACCGCGCCGGCCGCGCTGCGGCGCGAGCGGGCGGTGCTTCCGGCGGTGCTTCCGGCGGTGCTTCCGGCGGTGCTTCCGGCGGTGCCTGCGGCGGCGTTCCCGGTGCTGCCGTCCGGAGCCCTGCCGGGTCCGCGGTCGTTCTTCCGGACGGTCTCTGCGCTGGTCAAACGGACCTCTCCCATGAAAAGCGATCATATGGGGCATCGCATTCCATGCGAGAGTCGGGGAACGGCGGGCCCGTCAGGGCCGCCGCCCCCGGCAGCTCAGTCGGTCGTCCCCGTCTCGTCCGGCCCCGGTCGCTCGGGGAGCTCCGCCGCGAGTGCCGCGGCCGCCTGGACGAGGGGAAGCGCCAGCAACGCCCCGGTTCCTTCACCCACTGTGACGCCGTGGTCGAGCACGGGGTTGAGTGCCATCCGGTCCAGAGCCTTCGCCTGACCCGGTTCGCCGCTCGCCTGACCCGCCAGCCACCAGTCCGGCGCCCGGAACGCGGCCCGCTGCGCCACCAGCGCGCAGGCGGCCGACACCACCCCGTCGAGGATCACCGGAGTACGGCGCACCGCGGACTGAAGCAGGAAACCCGTGATCGCGGCCAGGTCGGCGCCGCCGACCGCCGCGAGCAGCTCCACCTGGTCGCCCAGCACCGGGCGGGCCCGGCGCAGCGCGTCCCGGATCGCCGCGCACTTGCGCATCCACGCCAGGTCGTCGATCGGCACACCGCCACGCCCCGTAACAACGGAGGCATCGGTTCCGCACAGGGCGGCCACCAGCGTCGCGGCCGCCGTGGTCCCGCCCACGCTCAGATCGCCGAGGACCACCAGGTCCGTCCCGGAGTCGGCCTCCTCGTCGGCGATCCGCATGCCCAGCCGGAGCGCCGCCTCGGCCTCCTCGGCGGTGAGGGCGTTCTCCGTGTCGATGCGCCCGGAGCCGCGCCGTACCCGGTGCCGTACGACCTCCTCGGGCAGCAGCCCGGGATCGCAGTCCAGCCCCGCGTCCACGATGCGCACCCCGGCACCCAGCCGGCCGGCCAGGATCGACACCGGGCTGCGCCCGTCCAGCACCGCGCGGACCAGCTCGTGCGCCCCGCCCGCGGGCCGCGCCGAGACGCCCAGGCCCGCCACCCCGTGGTCACCGGCGAAGAGCAGCACCTTCGGGTGTTCGATCGGCCTGACCGGTACGGAACCCTGCGCGGCGGCGAGCCAGTCGGCGAGCTCGTCCAGCCGGCCCAGGGCCCCGGGCGGCACGGCCAGCCGTTCACGGCGGTCTTCGGCGTCACGCCGCACGCCCCCGTCGGGGCGCTCGATCAGATCGGAGAAGTCGTCGAGATTCAGCGTGGTCATTTCCCGAACAGTACAGGCGGCACAACGCCCCCGGGCCGGTCAGGCGGGGCTACTCCTTGAGCACCAGCGCCTGCCCCGCGACCACCAGCAGGACCTGCTCGCACTCCCGGGCCACGACCGCGTTCAGCCGGCCCAGTTCGTCCCGGAACCGGCGCCCCGCCGGAGTCGCGGGCACCACGCCCGAGCCGACCTCGTTGCTGACCGCCACCACCGTCCGGCGGGTCGCCCGTACCGCCGCCGCCAGCTCCGCCATCCGCTCCCGCAGCTGCTTCTGCCCGCGGCCCGCCCAGGTCTCCTCGTCCCAGGCGCCCACCTGGTCCATGGCGTCCGTCAGCCACAGCGCCAGGCAGTCGATCAGCAGCGGCGGACCGTCCTGCGCCAGCAGCGGGACCAGATCGCAGGTCTCCACCGTCCGCCAGGAGCCCGGCCGTCGCTCCCGGTGCATTGAGACCCGGGCCGCCCAGTCCGGATCGCCCTCCCGGGTCCCGCCCGTGGCCACGTACAGCACCCCGGGGAACGCGGCGAGCCGCTCCTCCGCCTCCACCGACTTCCCGGACCGGGCCCCGCCCAGCACCAGGGTGCGCCGCGGCACGTCCGGCACCGCGTGGTACTCGCCGATGATCAGCGTGGCCCCGTCGGGCAGGGCCCGCGCCCCGGCCGCCGCGCAGCGCCGGTCCAGCTCCGGCCCCGGCGGGGTGTCGTGGTCGAGGTGCACCGCGATCACATCGGTGGCCGGGCCGACCGCCCCGGAGGCCCGGAGCCGGGCCAGCGCATCGGGCCGCCCCAGCACGTCCGCGATCACCATGTCGTACGGCCGTACGTCGCTCCCGCCGGCCGGCGACCCGCCGGGCGGCAGGTACAGCAGCCGGTCCCCGTCCGGACCGGTCACCTCATACCCCGTACCCGGCGCGTCCATCGGCACCGCCCGCACCCGGTGCCCGCTGATCACCGACAGTTCCCGCCCGTCCGGCACCCGCCCGGCGGCCGGCAGCCCCGGCGGCAGCTCCACCGCGGGCCCGTCGTGCGGATGGGTCAGCAGCACCTGCCGCACCCCGGCCAGCGAATGCCCGGCCCGGGCGGCGGCCAGCACGGCACCGGGGGTCAGATCGAGCAGCAGCGCCCCGTCCACGAGCACGGCGGTCGCCGCCCGCGCCCGGGTGCCCACGGAGACGGCGCAGGCGGCGCAGGGACAGCCGGGGCGGGGCAGTCCTTCGGGTGTTCCGGTGCCGAGCAGAGTCAGTTCCACAGGAAGATCCTCCCGCGTCCCCGCGGGTGGTGCGCGCCCGGCTACTCTGCGGGCAGACTCACGGGGACACCGGACGAGCACCGGACGAGCAACGGAGGCGGACATGGCGTGGACGTGGCGGTTCGAAACGGCGGACGGCGCGCAGACGGCGCCGGCGGTGGAGCCGGAGGAGTTCACCACGCAGGGGGACGCGGAGTCCTGGATCGGCGAGTACTGGAAGGACCTGCTGGAGGGCGGCACGGAACGGGTCCGCCTGGCGGACGACAACGGCACGGAGATCTACGCGATGAGCCTCCGCGAGGCCCTGAACGCGTAGCCCCCGGCCCGCCCGGCCTGCTCCTCTGAGCTCCGCGCGGCCTGTACGGGCGGAGCTGTCCGGGCCGGCCGCGGTCGGGTGCGGCGCCGTTGCCGGGGCCGGCCCCCGGACCCCCGCGCCTCAAACGCCGGCGGGGCTGGAGTTGCCTGCGGCAACCCAGCCCCTCCGGGCGGCACTTGGGAGGGCCCGCACCGCACCCCGCAGGGCTAGCCCCGGACTCCGCAGAGGTGGAGCAGGGCGGCGACGCCGCGGTACGGGTCGGTGCGGCCGGCCCGTTCCTCCGCGGCGAGGAGGCGCTCCAGCTCCTCCTCGGGCGGCAGCTTCTCGCCGGTCTCCGTCCCGTCGGTGAAGACCCGCACCCCGTACCAGGCCTGGAGCGGCGCCCCGATCCCCGACAGCGTGGCCGTCAGCCCCGACAGCCGGTCGGCCCGGACCTCCAGCCCCAGCCGGTTCGTGTAGTCGACGGAGTCGAACGCGGCGAGCGCGCCGGCCCAGTCGCCGTCCAGCCCCGGCCGCATCGCCAGCGCGTCACCGTTGCGCACCAGCAGCGAGAGCAGGCCGCCGGGCGCCAGCATCCGCGCCAGCCCGGCGAGCATCCCGTCCGGCTCGGCGACGTACATCAGCACCCCGTGGCACAGCACCACGTCGAAGCTGCCGGGCAGGAAGTGCGCGCCGGTCTCCCGGCCGTCGCCCTCCATCAGCCGGACCCGGTCGCGGATCCCGGCCGGCTCGGCGGCCAGCGCGGTCCGCGCGACCTCCAGCATTCCGGGGTCCTGTTCCAGGCCGGTGACCATGTGGCCGGCCCGGGCCAGCCGCAGCGCCTGGGTGCCCTGGCCCATGCCCACGTCGAGGACGCGCAGCCGCTGCCCGACCGGGAAGCGGTGCGCGATCTGCTCGTCGACCTGGCGTCCTACGAGTTCCTGGCGGACGGCGTTGCGCAGTCCGCCCAAACCCTCCAGCCAGAGCCTGGCTCCCCCCGCGAAACCCTCGCTCAGGGCCGTTCTCCACGCTTGACCTGCGGCTTCGGGAGCCGCAGCCGGCGCATCTGGAGCGTGCGCATCAGGCCGTAGGCGACGGCGCCGCGCTTCGGCTCGTCCGGGAAGCGCTCGGCCAGGGTCTTCCGCAGGCGGATGAACAGGCCGATCGAGTCGAGGATGATCAGCGCGATCACGCCGAGCCACAGCAGCAGCGCGATGTTCTGGATGGACGGGACCCGGACCATGCTCAGCACCAGGATGATCACCGCGAGCGGCAGGAACATCTCGGCGACCGAGAAGCGGGAGTCCACGTAGTCGCGGACGAACCGGCGGACCGGTCCCTTGTCGCGGGCCGGCAGGTACCGCTCGTCGCCGCTGGCCAGCGCCTCGCGCTGCTTCGCCAGTTCGACACGGCGCCGTTCGCGGGCGCGCTTGGCATCCTCCTTGCGGTTGCCGGTCGAGGCCACGACGGCCTTGCGCTGCGACTGTGCGACAGCGCGCTTCGGCGTCGGGCGGCCCTTCGGGGCCTGCGGGTCACGGGGCTGCGAAGCGTCGGCGCTCACCTTGTCGGTGGCGGCGGCCTTCTCTTCCTTGGAGGAACGGCTACCAAACACAAAACCCAAGGGTACGTGGTCGTGCGCAGCCGCCCCACCCCGGTGGGGAACGATCCGGCAACGGCAGACGTCTTCCAGAGCAAGGGGATCACCTACTCCTTACGCCGGACAGAGCGGCGTCGCACTCGTCCTGGAGGAGGAGCGCATCGGCGCCGGAACAGTGCGGTAATGGAGACAGGGCCCGTAGTGTGGTCCCGAGGTCCGCATCTCTTTGGTGACCTGCAGCCGAAGTCCGTCAGAAGGGGGCGCGCGAAGCCCATGAGCGGTGTCATGAAGCGTATGGGGATGATCTTCCGCGCGAAGGCGAACAAGGCCCTTGACCGGGCCGAGGACCCGCGCGAAACCCTCGACTACTCGTACCAGAAGCAGCTGGAGCTGCTCCAGAAGGTGCGCCGCGGTGTCGCCGACGTCGCCACCTCCCGCAAGCGCCTGGAACTGCAGCTCAACCAGCTCCAGGGGCAGTCCTCCAAGCTGGAGGACCAGGGCCGCAAGGCCCTCGCCCTGGGCCGTGAGGACCTGGCCCGGGAGGCCCTGTCCCGCCGCGCCTCGCTCCAGCAGCAGGTCAGCGACCTGGAGGTGCAGCACCAGACCCTGCAGGGCGAGGAGGAGAAGCTCACCCTCGCCGCCCAGCGGCTGCAGGCCAAGGTGGATGCCTTCCGGACGAAGAAGGAGACCATCAAGGCCACCTACACGGCGGCCCAGGCGCAGACGCGGATCGCGGAGTCCTTCTCCGGCATCTCCGAGGAGATGAGCGATGTCGGCCTGGCCATCCAGCGGGCCGAGGACAAGACCGCGCAGCTGCAGGCCCGCGCGGGCGCCATCGACGAGCTGCTGGCCTCCGGCGCGCTCGACGACCAGAGCGGTCTCGGCTCCAAGGACGACATCCAGGCCGAGCTGGACCGCCTCTCGGGCGGTACGGACGTGGAGCTGGAGCTCCAGCGGATGAAGGCGGAGCTGGCCGGCGGCACCTCCGCGCAGCAGCAGGCCATCGAGGGCGGCGCCCCGGGCGCGGCTCAGCAGCCGTCCCAGACCCAGCACCGGTTCGACAAGCAGTAGGACGGGGCCCGTCATGATTGTCCGCATCATGGGGGAGGGCCAGGTGGAGCTGGCCGACAGTCACGTCGCCGAGCTCAACAAGCTGGACGACGAGCTGCTCGCGGAGATGGAGGGCGGCGACGGCGAAGGCTTCCAGCGGACCCTGGCCGCGCTCCTGGACAAGGTCCGCGAGCTGGGCACCCCCCTGCCGGACGACGCCCTGGAGCCCTCCGAGCTGATCCTTCCCGCCCCCGATGCGAGCCTCGAAGAGGTGCGGGAGATGCTCAGTGACGGTGGTCTGATTCCCGGTTGACGGGCGGCGGGGAGGGGTTCGGTGCCCCGCCGATGAAGTCCTGGATCCTGCGTCGCGGCCCGGCCCAGCGCCGGTCGTGATGGAACGCCCGCAGGCCCGCCTTGGCGCGGGCCCGCGGGCGTTTCGCGTAGAACTTCCTCGCGTACGGGGAGTCCGGCCGGGCCAGCCGCACGGCGCCGATCAGCGCGACGAACGGGATCAGGATGCCGATCAGCGCGGTGCGCGCCTTGCCCTTCCAGAGGGCGATCAGCGCCAGGAAGAAGTTGGTCGCGGCGTTCATGGCGACCAGCCCGCGGCTCTGCCGCTCCTCGGAGGTCAGGTCGTTGACCCCGAACGGCAGGAAGCCGCCGAGGACCAGGGCGACCAGGGCCGCGGTCAGCACCACGATCTCCACGCTCTTGCGGCCCTGCTCGCTCCAGTAGACGTCGTCCAGGTGCAGGATCAGCGCGAACTCGTCGAGGACCAGGCCGGCGCCGAGCCCGAAGACGACGGCGGAGAGCAGGGCGCCGAAGCCGTAGCGGCCGCTGCCGACCGCCCCGAAACCGCCGATGATCACCAGGATGACTCCGGGGACCACGTGGTGCACGTGCATCCCGCCCGGGGTGACGTTCTTGAAGGGGCCCTTACCGGCCCGGATCATCCGGGTGATCATGCGGGTGACCAGGAAGGACGTCACGAAGGAGAGCAGGGCGAGGAGCATCGGGAGCTTGCCCGGTTCGATGATGTTCCGATACCACCAGTGACCCATACCACCAGCTCCCCATTTGGCACGTAATGCGCAATTTACCGGTTGCGGGGAGCAGGTAGCGTTCCGGGCGATGACCGACTCGCACTCCGATCCCTGCCCGTGCCCGCCCGCGGAACGCGCCTCGCTCCGCGACGGCATCCGGTTCGCGTTCGGCACCCTCACCGTGTTCCCGGCCCGGATCACCCGCTGGGACCGCCCGGCCGCCCGCACCGGCATGGCGTGCGCCCCGCTGGCCGGCCTGGCCGTGGGCCTGTGCGCGGCCCTCCCCGGTCTCCTCCTGTTCCTGCTCGGCGGCGGGCCGCTGCTCGCCGCCGCCGTCACCGTCGCCGTGCCGGCCGCCCTCACCCGCGGACTGCACCTGGACGGGCTGGCCGACACCGCCGACGGGCTGGGCAGTGCGAAACCCGCCGAGGACGCGCTGCGCATCATGAAGCAGTCCGACATCGGCCCGTTCGGCGTGATCGCCCTGCTGGTGGTGTTCCTGGTCCAGGTGGCGGCGCTGGCCGACCTCTACACCGAGAACTGGGTGCACGGAGTGCTGGCGACCGTGGTCGCCGCCGTCACCGCACGGCTCGCCCTCACCCTGGCCTCCCGGGCCGGAGTCCCGCCGGCCCGCCCCGGCGGCCTGGGCGCGGCCGTCGCCGCCACCGTCCCGGCCGGCGCCGCCTTCGGGCTCGCCGCCCTGGCCGCCGCGGCCGCAGGGCTCGTAGCCCTCCCGCTGGGCCTGCCCGCCGCCGTCCAGCTGGTGGCCGCGGTCCTCACCGCCCTGCTGGCCGCCGAACTCCTGCTCCGCCGCTGCATCCGCCGGTTCGGCGGAGTCACCGGCGACGTCTTCGGTGCCCTCGCGGAAGTCGCCGCCACCACCACCCTGATCGTCCTCGCCCTGGGCTGACCGGGAGCCGTCCCCGAGCCCGGCCCCACCCCCGTACGCTCGTCGTCGTGGAACAGACGCCGACGGACCTGCCAGCCGCCACGCCCATCAGGGTGCTGCTCGCCGACGACCAGGCGCTGCTGCGCAGTGCCTTCAAGGTGCTCGTCGACTCCGAGCCCGACATGGAGGTCGTGGGCGAGGCCTCCGACGGGGCCCAGGCCTATGCGCTCGCGGGGGAGCGGCAGGCCGACGTCGTGCTGATGGACATCCGGATGCCCGGCACCGACGGACTCGCCGCCACCCGCATGATCAGCGCCGACCCCGCGCTCGCCGCCGTACGCGTGGTGATGCTGACGACCTTCGAGGTCGACGAGTACGTCGTCGAGGCCCTGCGGTCCGGCGCCTCCGGCTTCCTCGGCAAAGGGGCCGAGCCCGACGAGCTGCTGAACGCCATCCGGATCGCCGCGGCCGGCGAGGCCCTGCTCTCCCCGGCGGCGACCAAAGGACTGATCACCACCTTCCTCGCGCAGGGCGGCGGCGACTCCGCCGGCGTGCCGGGCGGCAAGCACGCCGAGCGGCTCACCGCGCTCACCGGACGGGAGCGCGAGGTCCTCGTCCAGGTCGCCGGGGGACTCTCCAACGACGAGATCGCCGGCCGGCTGGAGGTCAGCCCGCTGACCGTGAAGACCCACGTCAACCGGGCCATGGCCAAACTCGGCGCCCGGGACCGCGCGCAGCTGGTGGTCATCGCCTACGAATCGGGCCTGGTCCGCCCCCGGGCCGACTAGCGGACAGCCGCCGGTCCCGGAGGGCGGTCACACCACCGCCAGGTAGCCGAGTACGGCGGTCTCCACGGAGCGCAGCAGTTCGCCCGGCGCGGCCGCCGGGTCCCAGACCTCCACCGCCGAGGCCGGCAGGTACCGACCGCGCGCCGCGTCGTACACGGACGTGGGCCACTCGGCGCGGACCCGGTCGACCACGGCTGCCGGATCGGCCTCCCCGTAGTTCTCGGCCAGCGCCCGCAGCGGCTCGGCGAGCGCCTTGCGCAGCGCCTCCGCCGCGGCGGAGGACCCGGTGCCCGGGATCCGGTTCCCGGCCACCGCCAGCGCGGCCGCCGCCCCGGGCAGCACCCCGACCAGCCGGGTGGCCAGCGCGATCCGGACGGCGCGGTCGGCCAGTGCCGTGCGCTGCGCCCGCACGGCCTCGGTGGCCCCGCCGACCAGGATCCGGGCGGCGGTGTGCGCGGTCTGCGGCCGCGGGGGGAGCCCGGCCCCGAGGGCCTTGGCCAGGGTGCGGCCGGCCTTGGAACGCTGGAGCCGGCCCGGCCCCGCCTGCTCGTCCCCGATCAGCGCGGTGCTCCCGCGGGTGGAGATCACATGGGCGGCCCGGCCCAGCTCGCCCGGCACCGCCTGGCGTACGTCCCGCGCCTGCATGCGCCATTTGCACCCGGTGAACTCCGCGACCGCGTCGAGGTCGTCGGTACCGGGCACGGCCAGCGCGACCGAACGGAGCGTCTCCTTGGTGGTGTTGACCGCGAGGGTGGGCAGCACATCGCCTCCCACCGAAGGCGCCACGACCAGCAGGGGGCGGTTGTCCGTGGCCACCACCTTCTCCAGCAGCGGCAGCAGGTCCTCCACCCGTTCCAGAGGCTCGATGCACACCACCACCCGCGGCTCGTCGAGCACCGCCCGTTCCGCCTCCTGGTCGGTGGCGAACTGCGGGGAGAGGTAGCCGCTGTCCACCACACAGGCCCGGGCCGTCTGCAGTTCCAGGCCGAACCCGGCGGACACGCCGAGATGGATCAGCCCGCTGCCCTGGGTCCGCTCCATGGCCCGCGCCACGATCCGGCCGGTTTCCTCGTCCCCGGCCGCGCTGATCAGCGCCCGGTCCAGCCGGTCCGCGTAGGCCAGCGGCCGCGGCTGCGCGTCCAGGGCGGAGCGGGCCGCCTCGAACACCTCCGGCACGGCCCGGGACAGCGCCGCCGGATGCTCCCCCCGGGCCAGGGCCGCCTGGAGGCTCCGTACCACCGCCCCGAACACGACCACCGCGCTCGCCGTGCCGTCGCCGGCCCGCCGGTCCTGGTCGGCGACCAGCTCCCGGACCAGCCGGGTGCCGATCGCCGAGAACCCCGGTCCGTCCTCCGGGAGCGCGGCCACGATCTCCCGGGTGTCGGTCGAGGTGTACGCCGTCCCGTCCGCCCGGTTCAGGAGCACCGGGCGGGGCAGCGGACCCAGGGTGCGGCGCAGCAGGCTCGCGGCCGCGGTGATGCCCGACAGCACCTCGGCGGCCGGCCCGGCCAGCGCCGGCATGCTGCGGGGGAGGGACAGGGGCTGCGCCCCGCCCCCGGGGGCGGCGGCCCGGCGGGCGATCTTCAGGGTGCCCTGGCCGCCCAGCACCCAGCGCAGCGGGTTCTGCCGGGCGTCCCGGGCCAGCATCTCCTCGCGGACGTGGCCGTACAGGTCCTCCACCGAGATCCAGCCGTCGCCGTCGCGGTCCGCCCGCCCGGAGCGCAGGCCCTCGACCGCCGCGGCGGTGAACACCGACAGCTGCCCCTCACCGGTCTCGGTGACCGTGTCGTCGCCCTCCCAGGCCTGCTGGAGCGCGTCCGTGGCGGTGATCACCGCCACACCGGTGTCCTTGAACTCCTCCAGCAGGTGCACGGAGGTGTCCGCCGTCTTCGAGCCGCCCGGCCGGAACGCGCCGCTGTAGCAGCAGTCGAGCAGCACCAGGATCTTCCGCGAGTTGCAGCGGACCAGCTGGGCGTTGACGAATCCGGCCGACACCGAGGTGGAGTCCAGCAGGTCCCGGTCGGTGTCGGCGGCCGCGAAGTACAGCTGGAGCTTCGAGTCCTTGATGCCGTGGCAGGACAGGTACAGCAGCAGCTGGTCGTCGGGCTTGCGGCGGGTGAAGAACCGTTCGATCTCGCGCCGCACCACATGGGCGGGCTGGTCGATGACCGGCCGTACGGCATAGCCGCCGATCCCGCGGTCGCTCAGCACCTCGGAGAGCTCCATGGCGTCCAGGCCGGGGGAGCGCAGCCGGTTCAGCCGGCTGTCCTCGTAGGTGGAGGTGCCGATGACCAGGGCCTCACGAACCGTCATCGTCCGGGCCCGAGGTGCGCTCGAGGAAGTGGTCGATGAGGGCCTGCCGCTGGGCGGCGGTGAGCCGGGACGCCTCGAACTCGTCCTCCCCGATCCGGACCCGGACCCGGCGCGACCCCGCCCACTGCACCCAGGCCTCGAAGGCCGCGACCACCGAGGCGAACAGCGGTGGGACGACGGCGACCAGGATCTCGGCGGTGGTCAGGCCGCCCGACTTGGCCCCGGGTCCGGCCGGCAGCTCCCGCACCCGGACCTCGTCCAGGCCCAGCTCCTCCAGCGCCGCCACCAGCTCGGCGCGGGCCTGCTCCTGCTCCTGGGCGTCGGCCTCCGGGCCCGCGTCGGCCAGTACGTCCATGTACAGCGTCATATCGATCAACTCCCCCTTCGTACCGGGGAGGTTAGACGAAAGGGACACCCCGGAGGGTGCCCCTTTCGATGATCTGTGCCGTCGGCACGTGCATGACGGGTTACGGCAGTGCCAGCATCCGCTCCAGCGCCAGCTTCGCGAAGCTCTCGGTCTCCTTGTCGACCCGGATCTGGTTGACCAGGTTGCCCTCGGCCAGGGATTCCAGGGTCCACACCAGGTGGGGGAGGTCGATGCGGTTCATGGTCGAGCAGAAGCAGACCGTCTTGTCGAGGAAGACGACCTCCTTGTCCTCGGCGGCGAATCGATTCGCCAGGCGCTTGACCAGGTTCAGCTCGGTACCGATGGCCCACTTGGAACCGGCCGGGGCCGCCTCCAGGGCCTTGATGATGTACTCCGTCGAGCCGACGTAGTCCGCGGCCGCCACGACCTCGTGCTTGCACTCGGGGTGCACCAGCACGTTCACGCCCGGGATGCGCTCGCGCACGTCGTTGACCGAGTCCAGCGAGAACCGGCCGTGCACCGAGCAGTGGCCGCGCCACAGGATCATCTTCGCGTTGCGCAGCTGCTCGGCGGTCAGGCCGCCACCCGGCTTGTGCGGGTTGTAGACCACGCAGTCGTCCAGGGACAGGCCCATGTCACGGACCGCGGTGTTCCGGCCCAGGTGCTGGTCCGGCAGGAAGAGGATCTTCTCGCCCTGCTCGAAGGCCCACTCCAGGGCCTTCTTCGCGTTGGACGAGGTGCAGATCGTGCCGCCGTGCTTGCCGGTGAAGGCCTTGATATCGGCGGAGGAGTTCATGTACGAGACGGGGACCGTGATGTCGGCTATGCCGGCCTCGGTCAGCACGTCCCAGCACTCCGCGACCTGCTCGGCGGTGGCCATGTCGGCCATCGAGCAGCCGGCGGCCAGGTCCGGCAGGACCACCTTCTGGTCGTCGGAGGTCAGGATGTCCGCGGACTCCGCCATGAAGTGCACGCCGCAGAAGACGATGTACTCGGCCTCCGGCTTGGCGGCCGCGTCGCGGGCCAGCTTGAAGGAGTCGCCGGTGACGTCCGCGAACTCGATGACCTCGTCACGCTGGTAGTGGTGGCCGAGGATGAAGACCTTGTCCCCGAGCTTCTCCTTGGCCGCGCGGGCGCGCGCCACCAGGTCCGGGTCGGAGGGCGAGGGCAGGTCGCCGGGACACTCCACCCCGCGCTCGCTCTTGGGGTCGGCTTCGCGGCCGAGCAGCAGCAGGGCGAGGGGCGTCGGCTGGACGTCCAAAGGCTGGGCGGTGGTCACGACACGCACCCTTTCTGTTCCGCGACTAGGGAGGAGCTCGAGCTTCGGTCCTCGAAGGTTCGACTTCTCGTCTATTTGACGCTATCTATCATAACCGGTTCACGTCAGTTTGACGATGCCCGATAGTGTCGATGTGACGAATTCGCCCTCCGGATCGGCGGGGTCCACCGATTCACCCCGGTGTGCGAGCATGGGAATGAATCCGAGGCCGCGTCGGTTGAGCCGACGGCAAGAGTCCGCCCCACTTCGGGAGTGAATGCAGATGTCCGTTCAGGACGAAAAGACCACTGTGAGCGACGGCATCCTCCTGTCCGACGCCGCCGCCGCCAAGGTCAAGGCCCTGCTCGAGCAGGAAGGCCGGGACGACCTGGCCCTGCGTGTCGCCGTTCAGCCCGGCGGCTGCTCCGGCCTGCGCTACCAGCTCTTCTTCGACGAGCGCTCGCTCGACGGCGATGTCGTCAAGGACTTCGACGGCGTCAAGGTCGTCACCGACCGCATGAGCGCCCCGTACCTGGGCGGCGCCTCGATCGACTTTGTCGACACCATCGAGAAGCAGGGCTTCACGATCGACAACCCGAACGCCTCCGGCTCCTGCGCCTGCGGCGACTCCTTCAGCTAAGCCCGAACCGGCCGAGCCCAAACGGGCCGGGCCTGGGGCGGCTGAGCCTGAACGCGGAAGGGGCCCGCACCGGACACATCCGGTGCGGGCCCCTTCCGCATGCCCCGCCTTCCGCCTGCCCGACCTCCGCATGCCCCGACTTCCGCACGCCCCGACTTCCGCACGCCCCGTCGCGGCCGGCCGGTGACTACGGCGTGCGCGGCAGCTCCTTGCCGGTCGACGCGTCCACGACCTTCCGGCTGCCCAGCGGCTCCTGAAGCGTCGCCGACAGGGACATCTCCTGGGCGATCAGGATGCAGGCCTTACCCGGCTCAGTCGGAGTGTCGATGATCTTCACCATGACCGACCCGGGGTGCTCCCGAACCTCCAGTGCGTAGGTGCTGCACACCCCGCCCCAGAAGTGCACGGTCAGCTTCCGGTCACTCGCCCCGTACGAGAATCCGGGCACCGTACGCCCCTCCTGCTTGCCCTCGGGCTGCGGCTTCTCCTTCGCCGCCGGCTGAGCCACCGTGTGGCCCGGACCGCCGTCGCGCCCCGCCACCTCGAACAGCCAGGCCGGCTCCAGCCCCCGCGCCCCGTCCACCGTGGCCGCGGTCAGCCCGAGGACCGCCCCCGCGACCTTCTCGGTGCGCGGCGGCTTCATCGGACGCGGGTCCGGGTTGCAGGGCACCGCGTCGGTCGACCGTACGGTCTCGCTGTCCAGCGGCACCGGGGTAGCGCAGGCGCTCGGGCCCGTGCTCTGCCAGCCCCGGGACGCGGCGTTCAGCCGGTCCAGGGCTTCCGCCGCCCCGACCACCGGGCGCTCACCGGACCGCTCCGGCGCCTTCAGCTCGCCGCTGCCGGCCACCACCGTGCCGTCCGCACCCACGCTGACCTTCGTCGTCCAGCCCTGGGTGGGCAGCCCGCCGATCACCGGGTCGGCGGCGACCACCCGTACCGCGCCCTGCAGCAGCCGGGCGTCCTGCTTCGCCTCCTGCTGGCCGACCGCCGCGAGCACCGGGGCCGCGGCCGCCTTCGCCGCAGCCTCGGAGACCGCCTTGCCGGGGTCGCCGGGGTCGCCGGGCTTGCCGGGGTCGCCCGGGCCTTCCGGCAGGGTGGCCGGGCCGCAGGTGTCCTTGCCCCGCTCGCAGTTGTCGCTGCCGCCCACCTGGTACCGGGTGAAGGTCCAGGTGCCGGGCGCCTGCCGGCTCACCTGCAACCGCGGGCCGCCCGAGTCCTGGACCGTGCCGGCCTGCCACAGCGCGCCGGACAGCTGCGGCTTGGCCTCGATGCCGAGCGCCGCCGCGAGCCGGGCCACCTCCGCCTCGGTCACCTCGCCCGCCGCCTTGAACACCGGGGCGCTGCCCGGACCTTGCGGCAGCGGACCCTTGGCCTCGTACACCACCGCCCCGCCGGACGGATCCGGCTCACCGGGGGCGATCCCGGGCGGCGGAGTCTCCCCGGGCGAGGGCACGGCCGACCCGGCTGCGTCCCGGGCCGCGACCGCGACCGGCCGCCCGTCCCCGCTGTGGGCGGTGGCCGCCCAGTACGCCGTACCGCCGCCGGCGAGCAGCACGGCGGCCGTGACCGCCCCGACGACGACGAAGGGCCGCCGTCGCGTCGTCGTCCGTGATGTCTCCGTCGTGCCGGGCTGCTCGCTGGTCACCGCATCGCTCCTTCGCCTGCCTCGCCGTCCGTGGTGCCAGTGGGACGGAACAGACGCGGAACCGGTTCCCTAGGGGGTGTCCAGCCGGTCAGGCCGGGCGGACACCGCCTAGTCCCCCAGTCCGGTGGAGGCGATCAGCCGGGCCGAGGCGGGCGGGACGCTGACCCCGTGGATCTGGGAGGGCGCCACCCGGACCGGGGCGGGCTCCGTCTCGGCCGGCCAGTGCGGGGCCATCCGGGCGCAGTCGCCCAGCAGCCGCGCGAAACCCGGCCGTCGCAGGGCTTCCGCACCCCGCCCCCGCGCGGTGTACTCGTTGTGACGGATTCCGTCCATGTGCGTCATGAAGGCACCGTAGGCGGGCCGCGGTACGGGGAGAAAGCCCTACTATCGGGTAGTTTCGACCGTTCGGTTGTTCGCGCTCGAGCGGGTAGCGTGGACTGTCACCCTTGCCGCCCTTCGCAGGAGCATCCACGCCGTGCGTATCGCAGTCACCGGCTCCATCGCCACCGACCACCTCATGACCTTCCCCGGCCGCTTCGCCGACCAGCTGGTCGCGGACCAGCTGCACACGGTCTCCCTCTCCTTCCTCGTCGACAACCTCGACGTGCGGCGGGGCGGGGTCGGCCCGAACATCTGCTTCGGCATGGGCCAGCTGGGCAGCCGCCCGATCCTGGTCGGCGCCGCCGGCTACGACTTCGACGAGTACCGCGCCTGGCTCGACCGGCACGGCGTCGACACGGAGTCCGTCCGTATCTCCGAGGTGCTGCACACCGCGCGCTTCGTGTGCACCACGGACTCCGACCACAACCAGATCGGCTCCTTCTACACCGGGGCGATGAGCGAGGCCCGGCTGATCGAGCTGAAGGCGGTCGCCGACCGCGTGGGCGGCCTGGACCTCGTCCTGATCGGTGCGGACGACCCCGAGGCGATGCTGCGCCACACGGAGGAGTGCCGGACCCGCGGGATCGCGTTCGCGGCGGACTTCTCGCAGCAGATCGCCCGGATGGACGGCGAGAACATCCGCACCCTGATGGAGGGTGCGACGTACCTCTTCTCGAACGAGTACGAGAAGGGGCTCATCGAGAGCAAGTCCGGCTGGACCGACGAGGAGATCCTCGGCAAGGTCGGGACCCGGGTCACCACCCTCGGCTCGCGCGGCGTGAAGATCGAGCGCGCCGGGGAGGAGCCGATCGTCGTGGGCTGCCCCGACGAGACCGCGAAGGTCGACCCGACGGGCGTCGGCGACGCGTTCCGTGCGGGCTTCCTGTCCGGGCTGGCCTGGGGGGTCGGGCTGGAGCGGGCCGCGCAGATCGGCTGCATGCTCGCCACCCTCGTGATCGAGACCCTGGGCACCCAGGAGTACACCCTTGCGCGGGCGCACTTCATGGAGCGCTTCGAGAAGGCGTACGGCTCCGAAGCCGCCACCGAGGTCCGCTCCCACCTCTCCGACTAACCCCTGGGGCTCCGCCCCCGCGCCCCGCTCTGTGCCCAAACGCCGCGCGGGCTGAACCCAGCCTCCCCGGCGTTCGGCATCCCAGCCCCGCCGGGGTTTGGCATTTCCGGCCCCGCCGGCTTTGAGGCACGGGGTCCGGGCTCCGCCGGGTGTACCGCCAGCCCCGCCTGGCGGTACCCCTAGAGCCCCTCCGGCGTTTGAGGAGCGGGGTCTGGGGCGGAGCCCCACCACCCGGCCCCGCCGGGAAAACCCCCAGCCTCGCCGGCGTTTGAGGCGCGGGTCGGGCAGAGCCCGGTTTCGGGAAGGGGCGGGTAGGGGAACAGCTCCGCGCAGCGGCCCGCCTGCCCGGGTGCGGCGCCGTTGCCGGGGGCCAGCCCCCGGGCCCCCGCGCCTCAATCGCCGGCGGGGCTGGAATTGCCGCCGCGCGGCAACCCGGCCGCGAGGGCTCAGCGGAGTGGAGGGCTCGGCGGGGGCTGAAGTGCGGGGCGGGTGCCGCGGCCGCCTGTCGGGTGCGGCGCCGTTGCCGGGGGCCGGCCCCCGGGCCCCCGCGCCTCAAACGCAGGCGGGCTGGAGGCGCGGCCCGGCGGCTGGAATTGCCGCTGCGCGGCAACCCAGCACAAGCGCTCAGCGGAGGAGGGGGCTCGGCGGGGCTGCAGCGGCCGCCTGTCGGGTGCGGCGCCGTTGCCGGGGCCAGCCCCGGACCCCGCGCCTCAATCGCCGGCGGGGCTGGATGTGCCCGGCGGGGCTGGACGTGCCCGGCGGGGCTGTGGTGTGCCCGGCGGGGCTGGACGTGCCCGGCGGGGCTGTGGTGTGCCCGGCGGGGCTGGAGGCGGGCCGGCCGGGGGGCTAGACGAGGCGGCGGATGTGGTAGGCCGTGCCCGGGGGGGACGGGGATTCGCCCAGGTATTGGTGGCCCCGCATCGCGCACCACGCCGGAATGTCCAGCCGCGCAACCTCGTCGTCCGACAGAACGGTGACCGTCCCCCCGACCGCCACCGTCCCGATCACCTTCGCCAACTCGATCACCGGCTGCGGACACCGCAACCCCATCGCATCCACCGTCACCGACTCCGCCCCCGGTCCCATCACCGGCGACCCCGGGGATTCCGGAGACTCCGACACCCCCAGCGTCTCCCGCACCCCCGCCACCGCCCCCGGCAGCACCTCCAGGAACGCGTTGACCTCCTCCGCCGTGGTCCCCGCCGGCAGCGACACCCGGACGTTTCCCTCCGACAGGACCCCCATCGCCGTGAGCACATGGCTGGGCGTCAGGGTGGAGCTGGTGCAGGAGGAGCCGGAGGAGACCGAGAAGCCGGCCCGGTCCAGCTCGTGCAGCAGCGTCTCGCCGTCGACGTACAGGCAGGAGAAGGTGACCAGGTGCGGCAGCCGCAGGTCCGGGTGGCCGACCACCTCCACGTCCGGGACGAGGCGGGCGACCCGCCGCCGGATGCGGTCGACCAGGATCCGCAGCCGCGCCGCCTCCGCTTCCGCCTCCGCGCGGACCGCCCGCAGCGAGGCTGCCGCCGCGACCACGGCCGGCAGGTTGGGGAAGCCGGGGGAGCGGCCCGACTCCCGTTCGTCGGCCGGGCCTTGGGGCGCGTACCGGACTCCCTTGCGGACGGCCAGCAGACCGACTCCGGCCGGACCGCCCCATTTGTGCGCGCTGGCGGTCAGCACCGACCAGCGGCCCTCCACCGGCCCCCAGCCCAGCGACTGCGCCGCGTCCACCAGCAGCGGCACCCCGGCGGCCGCGCAGGCCTCCGCGACCTCCGCCACCGGCTGGAGCGTGCCCACTTCGTGGTTGGCGGACTGCAGGCAGGCCAGCGCGGTGTCCGCGCGGAGCAGTTCGGCGTACGCGGCGGCGGACACCGCCCCCGTACGGTCGACCGGAGCCTCCGTCACCGAACCGCCGCCCGCCTCGTGCGCCTGCGCCGCATGCAGGACCGAACTGTGTTCGACCGCCGATACGACCAGGTGGCTCCCCACCCGCCGGCGGCCCGCCAGCGCTCCGGCGATCCCGGAGTGAACCGCGTGCGTCCCCGAAGGAGTGAAGACCAGTTCATCGGGGCGGCAGCCCACCGCCTCGGCGGCCGCCTCGCGCGCCGCGTCCAGCAGCAGCCGGACGCGCCGGCCTTCCCGGTAGAGCCGCGCGGGGTCGGCCCAGCCCTCGTCCAGCGAGGCCTGGAGGGCCTGCCGGGCGACCGGGTGCAGCGGGGCGGCTGAGGCGACGTCGAAGTACGGCATCCGATCACCGTAGAGCACGCCAGGTCAGAGGCCGTCAGATGACTTCCGGAGGCCGCCGTTCAGGGGTACTTGAGCCGTCCCCCGTACGGCCGAGCCACCCCTTCGGGGGCAGTAGCGGCGCGTTGGGCACCCTCCCCGCGCGACCCCAAATAGCGTCCAGTAGGGTTTGGTCCGCATAAACATCCAAACCCCTGCCTGCGTCAGGGCCGGCGACCGACCCGACAGACGGCCGCGGCCGGCCGCGCGGGCCGAGACTCTCGGGAAGGCGCTACGTGAGTCCCTACGGCTCCGACCGCTCGCCGCGGCGCCCGATGCGGCGGAAGCTGCTGCAGGCGCTGACGGCGGGTGCGGTCCTGGCAACCGCCACCGGTTGCTCGTACACATATAAAGACTTTCCCAACCTCGGAATGCCGGACCCGGTCACCGAGGAGGCGCCGCGCATCCTCTCGCTGTGGCAGGGGTCGTGGGCGGCCGCACTGGTCACGGGCATCCTGGTCTGGGGCCTGATCATCTGGAGTGTGATCTTCCACCGGCGCAGCCGCACCAAGGTGGCGATCCCCCCGCAGACCCGGTACAACATGCCGATCGAGGCTCTGTACACCGTGGTCCCGCTGATCATCGTCTCGGTGCTGTTCTACTTCACCGCACGTGACGAGTCGAAGCTGCTCGCGCTCTCCGAGAAGCCCGCCCACACCATCAACGTGGTCGGCTACCAGTGGAGCTGGGGCTTCAACTACGTCGAGAACGTCGACGGGGATGCGGCGACGCCCAAGGCCGGCGAGGTTCCCAAGGAGCTCGCCTCCATCCCGGACAGGTACACGAAGCAGTTCCCGGCGGGCGCCGAGGGCGTCTACCAGAAGGGCGTTCCGGGCGACCGGAACCCCGAGAAGGGCTGGCCGGGCCCGACCCTCTACCTCCCCAAGGGTGAGAAGGTCCGCTTCATCCTGTCGTCGAACGACGTCATCCACTCCTTCTGGGTGGTCCCCTTCCTGTTCAAGCAGGACGTCATCCCGGGCCACACCAACGTCTTCGAGGTCACCCCGACCGAAGAGGGCATCTTCATGGGCAAGTGCGCCGAGCTCTGCGGCGTCGACCACTCCCGGATGCTCTTCAACGTCAAGGTCGTCTCGCCGGAGGAGTACCGGGCGCACCTCAAGGAACTGGCCGAGAAGGGGCAGACCGGCTTCCTGCCGGCCGGCATCAAGCAGACTGACCCGGCCCGGAACGCGGAGACGAACAAACTGTGAGCATCCTCAACGAACCTCAGGGTGCCGCCGCAGCCGACTCGTACGAGAACGAGCTGCCGGTACGGCGCAAGCAGCCCGGGAACGTGGTCGTCAAGTGGCTCACCACCACCGACCACAAGACCATCGGTACGCTCTACCTGGTCACCTCGTTCGTGTTCTTCATCATCGGCGGCGTCCTGGCGCTGTTCATGCGCGCCGAGCTTGCCCGTCCGGGCACGCAGATCATGTCGAACGAGCAGTTCAACCAGGCGTTCACGATGCACGGCACGATCATGCTGCTGATGTTCGCGACGCCGCTGTTCGCCGGATTCGCGAACTGGATCATGCCGCTGCAGATCGGCGCGCCCGACGTGGCGTTCCCGCGGCTGAACATGTTCGCGTACTGGCTGTACCTCTTCGGCTCGACCATCGCGGTGGCCGGCTTCATGACGCCGCAGGGTGCCGCCGACTTCGGTTGGTTCGCCTACACCCCGCTGTCCGACGCGGTCCGCTCGCCGGGCATCGGCGCCGACATGTGGATCATGGGTCTGGCCTTCTCCGGCTTCGGCACGATCCTCGGCTCGGTCAACTTCATCACCACGATCATCTGCATGCGCGCTCCGGGCATGACGATGTTCCGCATGCCGATCTTCACCTGGAACGTGCTGCTGACCGGTGTTCTGGTCCTGCTCGCCTTCCCGGTGCTGGCCGCGGCGCTGTTCGCGCTGGAGGCCGACCGCAAGTTCGGTTCGCACATCTTCGACGCGGCCAATGGCGGCGCACTGCTCTGGCAGCACCTCTTCTGGTTCTTCGGCCACCCAGAGGTGTACATCATCGCGCTGCCGTTCTTCGGAATCATTTCCGAGGTCATTCCGGTCTTCTCCCGGAAGCCGATGTTCGGTTACATCGGCCTGATCGGCGCGACCATCGCGATCGCCGGTCTCTCCGTGACCGTGTGGGCGCACCACATGTACGTCACCGGCGGTGTGCTGCTGCCGTTCTTCTCCTTCATGACCTTCCTGATCGCGGTACCGACCGGTGTGAAGTTCTTCAACTGGATCGGCACCATGTGGAAGGGCTCGCTGTCCTTCGAGACCCCGATGCTCTGGGCCGTCGGCTTCCTGATCACCTTCACCTTCGGTGGTCTGACCGGCGTCATCCTGGCCTCGCCCCCGATGGACTTCCACGTCTCCGACTCGTACTTCGTCGTCGCGCACTTCCACTACGTCATCTTCGGCACCGTGGTCTTCGCGATGTTCTCCGGCTTCCACTTCTGGTGGCCCAAGTTCACGGGCAAGATGCTGGACGAGCGCCTCGGCAAGATCACCTTCTGGACGCTGTTCGTGGGCTTCCACGGCACGTTCCTGGTGCAGCATTGGCTGGGTGCCGAGGGCATGCCGCGGCGTTACGCGGACTACCTCGCCGCCGACGGTTTCACCGCGCTGAACACCATCTCCACGATCAGCTCCTTCCTGCTCGGCCTGTCGATGCTTCCCTTCATGTACAACGTGTGGAAGACCGCCAAGTACGGCAAGAAGGTCGAGGTCGACGACCCGTGGGGCTACGGCCGTTCGCTCGAGTGGGCGACGTCCTGCCCGCCGCCGCGGCACAACTTCCTCACCCTGCCGCGGATCCGTTCCGAATCCCCGGCGTTCGACCTGCACCACCCGGACATCGCGGCCCTCGAGCACCTCGAGGACCACAGCACCGCCGCCGCGGTCACCGGTGGCAAGGAGGCCGGCAAGTGAAGATCCAGGGCAAGATGTTCCTCTGGCTCTCCGCCTTCATCCTGATCATGGCCGTCGTGTACGGCGTGTGGTCGAAGGAGCCGGTCGGAACCACCGCGCTGTTCCTGGCCTTCGGCCTGAGCGTCATGATTGGCTACTACCTGGCCTTCACGGCCAAGCGCGTGGACGAGATGGCCCAGGACAACAAGGAGGCCGACGTCGCGGACGAGGCCGGCGAGCTGGGGTTCTTCTCCCCGCACAGCTGGCAGCCGCTCTCCCTGGCCGTCGGCGGCGCCTTCGCCTTCATGGGCGTCATCTTCGGCTGGTGGCTGCTGTACTTCTCGGCTCCGGTCATCCTGATCGGCCTGTGGGGCTGGGTGTACGAGTACTACCGCGGCGAGAACCAGAACCAGTAGGACGCCGCCACGGCACCTGAAACGGGGCCCGGACACCTCTTCGGAGGAGTCCGGGCCCCGTTTGCAGTCATCCCGCGCGCGATATAAGGCATATGTTCATAATGTGGCCCCCATGAGTCACACACCGCGTCTTTGGACGGTAGTCAGCTGCTCCCTGCTGGTCGCGTCCCTCGGGGCCGGCGCCACCGCCTGCGGGGGCGGCAGCGACAACCCGCTGTCCGCCAACCCGTACGACGCGGCCGATCAGGTCGCCTTCAACCAGGCCACGGGCAGCCGTCCCGTCGACCCCGACCGGCCGCTGGAGGTGACCGCCAAGGGCGCCGACGGCAGCCGGATCACCGATGTGACGGCCGTTGACACGCACGGCCGACGGCTGGCGGGCGAACTCTCCGCCAAGGGCGACCGCTGGCACAGCACCGTGCCGCTGGCCGCCGGTGTCCGCTACACCGTCACCGTCAGCACCGAGGACGAGCGAGGGGCCCCCGGGCAGCGCAGGATGACCTTCGAGACCACCCCGGCCAAGAAGCTCCTCACGGTCGGGTTCGGCCCGGAGGAGGGCACGTACGGGGTCGGGCAGCCCATCATCGCCGAACTCAGCGAGCCCGTCCGGGACAAGGCGGCCCGCGCCGTGGTCGAACGGGCCCTGGTCGTCGAGACCAAGCCCGACCGGGTCGAGGGAGCCTGGCACTGGGTGGACGACAGCCGCCTGCACTTCAGGCCGAAGGAGTACTGGCCCGCCAACTCCACCGTCTCCGTACGGAGCAATCTGGAGGGCATCCGGATCGGCGACAGCCTGCACGGCGGCGGCTCCAAGCCGCTCAAGCTCGACATCGGCGACCGGGTCGAGGTCATCACCAACGCGGCCTCGCACTGGATGACCTTCAAGCGCAACGGAGAAGTGATCAATTCCATCCCGGTGACCACCGGCAAGCCCGGCTTCTCCACCCGCAACGGCATCAAGGTGGTCCTCGGCAAGCAGTACTTCGTGCGGATGCGCGGCGATTCAGTCGGCATCGGCGGCAGCGAGTACTACAACCTGCCCGTCTACTGGGCTACCCGCGTCACCTGGAGTGGTGAATACGTCCACGCCGCGCCGTGGTCCATCGACTCCCACGGCTACGCCAACGTCAGCCACGGCTGCACGGGCATGAGCACCGGCAACGCCGCCTGGTTCTACGAGAACATCCGCGAGGGGGACATCGTCCACGTCATCAACAGCATCGGCGAGGACATGGACCCGTTCGGCAACGGCTACGGGGACTGGAACCTGGACTGGAAGGACTGGCGCGAGGGCAGCGCCCTGCTCAAGGGCACCCAGGAGGGCCGCAGCCCCGTCGACGCGGCGCGACTGCGACCCCAGGTGTAGGGGGGTGTCCCCCGACCCCTTGCAACCGCCGTACGGGCGGACCCGGTCAGGAGCTCACGGAAAGCCGTGCCCGCAGCAGGGCGGCCAGGGAGTCCGCGAACGCCACCGGGTCCACCGGAAGGGTCACCGCGGCGTCCGCACGGCTCCAGGTGGCCAGCCAGGCGTCCTGCGGACGCCCGATCAGCAGCAGCACCGGCGGGCACCGGAAGATCTCGTCCTTGATCTGCCGGCACACACCCATGCCCCCGGCCGGAACGGCCTCGCCGTCCAACACGCACACGTCGATCCCGCCCAGATCCAGCTCCTTCAGGACGGCAGGCAGCGTGGCGCACTCCAGGAACTCCACCGGCGGCAGGTCCGCGGCGGGCCTGCGCCCGGCCGCAAGCCGCACCTGCTCCCGGGTGTTCGCGTCATCGCTGTAGACCAGAACCCGCGCAGTCGCCCGCATTTGTTCCTCCACGTGTCACATGAATCACGTTGATGATGCGCCGGATGCTACTCCGTCCGATGTCCCGTCAACATCGGTTCGCACACCCCCGCGATCACGAGCCGGAAGGCGATCTGATGGGCCGTTCGGGCCTTGCACACCCCCCGGACACTCCGAACGGCACCCCCCGGGGTGAGGGCGGGATAAGCGACCGACATAATGTCGGTCGTGGCGACAGCAACGACAGTAGATACCGGGCACGCGCACCCGACGGTCAACCGGCCGAACCTCGTCAGCGTCGGAACCATCATCTGGTTGAGTTCCGAGCTGATGTTCTTCGCGGCCCTCTTCGCGATGTACTTCACCCTGCGATCGGTGACGGGCTCCGAGTACTGGACAGAACAGGCCGCGAGCCTGAATCTGCCGTTCTCGGCGACGAACACGACGATCCTGGTGCTCTCTTCCCTCACCTGCCAGCTCGGCGTATTCGCCGCCGAGCGCGGTGACGTGAAGAAGCTCCGGACGTGGTTCATCATCACGTTCGTCATGGGTGCGATCTTCATTGGCGGCCAGGTGTTCGAGTACACCGAGCTGGTCAAGCACGAGGGCATGAGCCTCTCGTCCGGTCCGTACGGCTCGGTGTTCTACCTGACCACCGGCTTCCACGGACTGCACGTGACGGGCGGACTCATCGCCTTCCTGCTGGTCCTCGGCCGGACGTACGCGGCCAAGAGGTTCACCCACGAACAGGCCACCTCGGCCATCGTCGTGTCCTACTACTGGCACTTCGTCGATGTCGTCTGGATCGGCCTCTTCGCCACGATCTACCTGATCAAGTAGCGAAACCGTCGCCGGGTACGGCCCGGCACCTCATCCAGAAACACCGACGCAGAAGATCCTGACACCGGGGTAATCCGTGAAAAAGCTCTCCGCACGACGACGCCATCCGCTGGCGGCGGTCGTCGTTCTACTCCTCGCGCTGGCGGCCACTGGGGGGCTGTACGCCGCCTTCGCGCCCGCGGGCAAGGCGCAGGCCGATGTAACCGCCCAGTCCCTCGCCATCGAGGAGGGCAAGAAGCTCTACGCCGTGGGTTGCGCAAGCTGCCACGGAACCGGCGGTCAGGGTTCCTCTGACGGCCCGAGCCTGGTGGGCGTCGGCTCTGCCGCCGTCGACTTCCAGGTGAGCACGGGCCGCATGCCCGCCCAGCAGCCCGGCGCCCAGGTGCCGAAGAAGCCCAACATCTACACCCAGGCCCAGATCGACCAGCTGGCCGCGTACATCGCCTCCCTCGGCGCCGGCCCCATCACGCCGACCGAGAAGCAGTACGACCCGGCGGGTGCCGACATCGGCAAGGGCGGCGAGCTGTTCCGCAACAACTGCGCGCAGTGCCACAACTTCACCGGCGAGGGCGGTGCCCTCACGCACGGCAAGTACGCGCCCAACCTTGCGGACGTCTCGCCGAAGCACATCTACGAGGCCATGCTCACCGGCCCGCAGAACATGCCCTCCTTCCCCGACAGCACCATGCCGGAGAAGGAGAAGAAGGACATCATCGCGTACCTCCAGCACGTGAACGGCGAGTACTCGACCAACCCGGGTGGTCTCAAGCTCGGCGGCCTCGGCCCCGTTTCCGAGGGTCTGTTCGGCTGGGTCTTCGGTCTGGGTGCGCTGATCGCTGTCGCCGTCTGGGTCGCGGCCCACACCGCTAAGGCCAAGAAGTCATGAGTAGCCAAGACATTCCCGAAGAGAAGCACCTGCCGAGCGAGCAGGGCGACGCACACCACGGCGGTGTAGCGGTCAAGGACGACCCGTTCGCGGACCCCGGCCTGCCGGCCCACAAGCCGCGCATCCAGGACATCGACGAGCGGGCCGCCAAGCGCTCCGAGCGCACGGTCGCCCTGCTGTTCACGGTGTCCATGCTGGCCACGGTCGCCTTCATCGCCTCCTACGTGGCGATCCCGGTCGACAAGATCGTGTTCATCTGGCCGATCGGCAAGGTGAGCGCGCTCAACTTCGCCCTCGGCCTGACCCTGGGCGCGGCCCTGTTCTGCATCGGCGCCGGCGCGGTCCACTGGGCCCGCACGCTGATGTCCGACGTCGAGGTCGCCGACGAGCGCCACCCGATCGCGGCTCCGCCCGAGGTCAAGGCCAAGGTCCTCCAGGACTTCGCCGACGGTGCCCGCGAGTCCGACATCGGCCGCCGCAAGCTGATCCGCAACACGATGTTCGGCGCGCTGGCCATGGTGCCGCTCTCCGGTGTGGTGCTGCTGCGCGACCTGGGCCCGCTGCCCGAGGACAAGCTCCGCAAGACCATCTGGGCGAAGGGCAAGCTGCTCATCAACCAGAACACCATGGAGCCGCTCCGCCCCGAGGACATCGCGGTCGGTTCGCTGACCTTCGCCAAGCCGGAAGGCCTGGAGGAGGATTCGCACGACTACATGGCGGAGATCGCCAAGGCGGCCCTGATGATCGTCCGGATCAACCCGGCGGACATCAAGGACAAGCAGGAACTCGAGTGGTCCCACGACGGCATCGTGGCCTACTCGAAGATCTGCACCCACGTCGGCTGCCCGATCAGCCTGTACGAGCAGCAGACGCATCACGTGCTCTGCCCGTGCCACCAGTCCACTTTCGACCTCTCCGACGGCGCCCGTGTCATCTTCGGCCCGGCCGGTCACGCCCTTCCGCAGCTGCGGATCGGTGTGAATGACGAGGGCTACCTCGAGGCGCTCGGCGACTTCGAAGAGCCCGTCGGTCCTGCATTCTGGGAGCGCGGATGAGCACTGCCACCGATACGACGGAGCGCAAAGCGCCGCGCGGCGAGCGCGTAGCCGACTGGGCGGACGGCCGCCTGGGGATCTACAGCCTCGCCAAGGCGAACATGCGCAAGATCTTCCCGGACCACTGGTCCTTCATGCTGGGTGAGATCTCCCTCTACAGCTTCCTCATCGTCATCCTCACGGGTGTCTACCTGACGCTGTTCTTCCACCCGAGCATGAACGAGGTCGTGTACCACGGCTCGTACGTGCCGATGCAGGGC
The DNA here is from genome assembly GCF_040689505.1 of Streptomyces sp. NPDC051211. Classification (NCBI taxonomy): domain Bacteria; kingdom Bacillati; phylum Actinomycetota; class Actinomycetes; order Kitasatosporales; family Streptomycetaceae; genus Streptomyces; species Streptomyces sp. NPDC051211. The sequence continues at coordinate 79,998 of NZ_JBFBAV010000023.1, read as the reverse complement.
GTCCGGATGTCCGAGGCGTTCGCCTCGACCCTGGACATCAGCTTCGACGTCCGCGGTGGTCTGCTCGTCCGGCAGATCCACCACTGGGCGGCCCTGATCTTCGTCGCCGCGATGCTCGTGCACATGATGCGCGTGTTCTTCACCGGCGCGTTCCGCAAGCCGCGCGAGGTCAACTGGACCTTCGGCTTCCTGCTGCTGGTCCTCGGCATGTTCACCGGTTTCACCGGTTACTCCCTGCCGGACGACCTGCTCTCGGGCACCGGTGTCCGCTTCATGGAGGGCGCGATCCTGTCCGTGCCGATCGTCGGCACGTACCTGTCGTTCTTCCTCTTCGGCGGCGAGTTCCCCGGCCACGACTTCGTGGCCCGGTTCTACTCGATCCACATCCTGCTGCTGCCGGGCATCATGCTGGGTCTGGTGGTCGCCCACCTGATCCTCGTCGTGTACCACAAGCACACCCAGTACCCGGGCCCCGGCAAGACGAACAACAACGTCGTCGGCATGCCGCTGCTGCCGGTCTACATGGCCAAGGCCGGAGGCTTCTTCTTCCTGGTCTTCGGTGTCATCGCGGCCATCGCCGGCATCGCCTCGATCAACCCGATCTGGGCGCTCGGCCCGTACGTCCCGGACCACGTGTCCACGGGCGCGCAGCCGGACTGGTACATGGGCTTCTCCGAAGGCCTGATCCGTGCCATGCCGGGCTGGGAGATCAACCTGTGGGGCCACACCCTCGTCCTGGGCGTGTTCATCCCGCTGATCATCTTCCCGCTGGTCCTGGTCGCGATCGCGGTGTACCCGTTCGTCGAGGCCTGGGTCACCGGTGACAAGCGCGAGCACCACCTGCTGGACCGCCCGCGCAACGCTCCGACCCGTACCGCCTTCGGTGTGGCCTGGCTGACCTGGTACGTCATCCTGCTGATCGCCGGTGGAAACGACATGTTCGCGCAGTTCTTCCACCTGTCGATCAACTCGATCACCTGGTTCGCCCGGATCGGCTTCTTCCTCGGCCCGGTCGTCGCCTTCGTCATCACCAAGCGGATCTGCCTCGGCCTTCAGCGCCGGGACCGGGACAAGGTGCTGCACGGTCGCGAGACCGGCATCATCAAGCGCCTGCCGCACGGTGAGTTCGTCGAGGTCCACGAGCCGCTCCCGCAGGGTCAGCTGCACACGCTCACCCAGCACGAGCAGTACAAGCCCGTCGAGATCGGCCCCACGGTCGACGAGAACGGTGTGGAGCGCAAGGTGACACGAATGGAGAAGCTTCGCTCTAAGCTGAGCAAGGGCTTCTACGGCGAGGGAACGCAGATCGAGAAGCCCTCCGTCGAGGAATACAAGGAAATTCAGAGCGGCCACGGCCACCACTGAAGCCTGATTCCGGCTGAAAACTGATCGCCACGGCGAGAGCCCCGTCCAGGGTCTGGACGGGGCTCTTTGCCGTCCTCCGCAGCTGGCTAGGCTTGAGCTCTCATCAACCGGACTGTGGACCCAGGAGCGAGGACCATGAACGTTGTGACCCCGGCGGGCGGCGACAGCGTGGCGGGCAGGTCCTGGCCGTCCGTCCTCGAGGCGCTCCTCACCGGCCAGGACCTGTCCGCCGACGACACCGCGTGGGCGATGGACAAGATCATGCGGGGCGAGGCGAGCGACGCCCAGATCGCCGGCTTCGCGGTCGCCCTGCGGGCCAAGGGCGAGACGGTCGCGGAGATCAACGGTCTGGTCCGCAGCATGTACGAGCACGCCAACCTGATCGAGGTCCCGGGCCGCACCGTGGACATCGTCGGCACCGGCGGCGACGGCGCGAAGACCGTCAACATCTCCACCATGTCCTCGATCGTGGTCGCCGGTACGGGCGCCAAGGTGGTCAAGCACGGCAACCGGGCCGCGTCCTCCGCGAGCGGCGCCTCGGACGTGCTGGAGAAGCTCGGCGTCAACCTCGACCTCACCCCGGCGCGGGTGGCGGAGGTGGCGGAGCAGGCCGGCATCACCTTCTGCTTCGCGGTCAAGTTCCACCCCGCGCTGCGGCACGTCGCGGCCGCCCGCCGCGAGCTGGGCATCCGTACCACCTTCAACTTCCTCGGCCCGCTGACGAACCCGGCGAAGGTCCGCGCCCAGGCGACCGGCGTCGCCGACGCCCGGATGGCCCCCATCGTGGCGGGCGTGCTCGCCGAGCGGGGCTCCTCGGCCCTGGTCTTCCGCGGCGACGACGGCCTCGACGAACTCACCACGACGGCCACCTCCCGGGTCTGGTGGGTCCGCGACGGCCGGGTGCAGGAGCAGGCCTTCGACCCCCGGGACGTCGGTATCCGGCTGGTCGACGTCTCCGAACTCCGGGGCGCCGACGCCTCGTACAACGCGGACGTCGCCCGCCGGCTGCTGGCCGGCGAGACCGGCCCGGTCCGCGACGCGGTGCTGCTGAACTCGGCGACGGCCCTGGTCGCGCTCGACCCGTCCACCGGTTCCCTGGAGGAGCAGCTGGCGGCCGGCATCGCCCGCGCGGCCGAGTCCATCGACTCGGGCGCGGCCCGCGCCGCGCTGGAGCGGTGGGTCGCCGCGAGCAACGCGTAACGATCGCCTTCTGCTTCCCGGCCCCGGTCCACATTATGGACCGGGGTCTTGCGTTCGGCGGATCTTGTGGCAGGATCTCTGACCAGGTCACGAGTGACAGCGTTTTGGCCCCGGCTTGCTGTCCGGCAACCCTCCGTCCGTGGCGGGGTGCCCCGGGTGATGACCAGGCCGTAGGCAGCGAGGTCTACGGCAAGCGCGGACCCCTCGACACCAGGGGTCCTGGTCTCTCGAGGAGCGTTTTTCCGTGAGCAAGCGAATGCGATAGGCGCGTAGCGCCCACTTCTTCACACCTCCGTACGGAACCGTTGCGGTCCGCTGCGTCGAGGCATCACCCGTACCGCGAACACGGCACCCGTGTATCCGCCTACGGGCCATCGAAGCCATTCAGCCCTGCCTGCCCGGGAGATACCGTCATGTCCGCGACCCTGAACACCGCAGCCGCCACCACCGCCCGCAGCGCTTCCGCCGCCACTTCGCCCGACGGGGCCGCCTGTGCCGAGCCGCTGCCGGTCCTCGGCCGGGACGTCACCGTCCCGCTCGTCACCGGTGGCGAGGTCACCTACGCGGCCCTCGACTACGCGGCCAGCGCGCCGGCCCTCCAGCGGGTCTGGGACGACGTCGCCGCTTACGCCCCCTACTACGGCAGCGTGCACCGCGGGGCCGGCTACCTCTCCCAGCTGTCCACCGACCTCTTCGAGCAGAGCCGGGCCGCCGTCGCCGAGTTCCTCGACTGCCGGGCGGCCGACCAGGTGGTCTTCACCCGGTCGACCACCGACTCGCTGAACCTGCTGGCCGCGGCGCTGCCGGCCGGCTGCCAGGTCTTCGTCTTCGAGACCGAGCACCACGCCTCGCTGCTCCCGTGGCGCGACGCGCAGGTCACGTACCTCAATGCGCCGCGCACCCCGGCCCAGGCCGTCGCCACCCTGGAGCGGGCCCTCGCCGACCGCGACCCTTACGGCCCGGCCCTGGTCTGCGTCACCGGCGCCTCCAACGTCACCGGCGAGCTGTGGCCGGTCAAGGAGCTGGCCGCGGCGGCGCACGCGCACGGCGCCCGGATCGTGCTGGACGCCGCCCAGCTGGCCCCGCACCACCCGGTGTCCGTACAGGAGCTGGACGTGGACTGGTTCGCCTTCTCCGGCCACAAGCTGTACGCGCCGTTCGGCTCGGGCGTGCTCGCCGGCCGCGCGGACTGGCTCCGGGAAGCCGACCCGTACCTGGCCGGCGGCGGCGCCTCCCGCAGGGTCGCCCGGCGCGAGGACGGCGGCGTGGACGTCGACTGGCACACCACCGCGGCCCGCCACGAGGCCGGCTCCCCGAACGTGATCGGCGTCTACTCCATCGCCTCGGCCTGCCGGGCCCTCACCGAGGCCGGCTTCGACGGCCTGGTCGCCCGCGAGCAGCACCTGATCGCGAAGGTCCGCGCGGGCCTGGCGGAGGTCCCCGAGGTCCGGGTGCTCTCCCTGTTCGGCGACGACGCCCCGCGGGTCGGCGTCCTCTCCTTCGTCGTGGACGGCTGGAACAGCTCCCACTTCGCGGCGGCTCTCTCCGCGGAGTACGGCATCGGCGTCCGCGACGGCCTGTTCTGTGCCCACCCCCTGGTCCGCACCCTGCTGGGCTCGGCCCCCCAGGAGCCGGGAGAATGCGGCGCCCCGGAGGCCGCCCCCGGCGAACGCTCCCTGAACGCGATCCGCGTCAGCTTCGGCGCCGGCACCCCGGACGAGCACGTGGACCGCTTCGTCCGGGCGGTCCGCGAACTGGTCACCGACGGCGCGAAGTGGCAGTACCGCACCGAAGAGGGCCGCTGCGTCCCCGCCGTCTGACCGGCCTGGCCGAAGGCCGCCCCGGCCGGGGAGGCCGGCCCGCAGGCCGGCCCGTGACTCGGAGGCCGCGTTACGCGTCGAGGCCGATCGCGAACGCGGCCTCCAGGTCGTGCTGCGAGTACGTACGGAACGCCACGTGGGTGTCGGTCGCCTCGACGCCCGGGATCTTGCTGATGCTGCCGGGGATGATGTCCGCGAGGTCGTCGTGCCGCGCCACCCGCACCAGGGCGATCAGGTCGTAGGTGCCCGTGACCGAGTAGACCTCGCTGACGTTCTCCAGCCTGGCGATCGACTCGGCGATCTCGGGAATGCGGTCCACGCTGGTCTTGATGAGCACGATCGCGGTGATCACGGCTGGCTGTCTCCCTCGGTGGCCGTCGCTGGTCGCCTCACTCTATCCATTCGCCGGTACCGCACCCAGGCGTAGACGAACCCCAGTGAGAATCCGACCAGGTGGGCCAGGTAGGCGACCCCCGGCCCGCTGCCCGCCCGGTGCGCCGCCAGCCACTGCAGGGCGAACCAGAACAGCAGCACCATCCAGGCCGGGAAGCGCAGCGGCAGGAAGAACAGGAACGGGAACAGGCTGGTCACCCGGGAGCGCGGGAACAGACAGAGGAAGGCTCCCAGCACCGCCGAGATCGCGCCCGACGCCCCCACCAGGGTCTGCGCCGAGGACGCGTTGGCCGCCGCGTACGCCACCAGCGACAGGTAGCCCGTACAGAGGTAGAAGAGCAGGAACCCGGCGCGGCCCATCCGCTCCTCCGTCATCGCGCCGAAGACGTACAGGAAGAGCATGTTCCCGAGCAGGTGCAGCCAGCCGCCGTGGATGAACAGTGCCGTGAGCGGTGTCAGCAGCTCGCGGCCGGTCCCGGTGAAGAGCTCCTCCGGCACCACGCCCCAGTGCCGGAAGTACGCCGTCCCGGACGCCAGCAGCGTCTCGCCGGTGCCGTAGGCGGGGTTCAGGCCGGACGCCGGGCCGAGCAGGAAGACCACGCAGCAGCCGGCGATCAGCGCGTACGTGACCACCGGGCCGCGGGCGGCCTCGCGCAGGGCCCGCCAGCTTACGATCATGCTAAGAGCATGGCGTAACCGGACGGATACCGATCGCATGCCCCGCCGATGCCGGGCTGGCCGTAGGGTTACGTGCTGCCGCCCGGGAGGCGGTTTACTTGAATCAGCGACCAAGGAGAGACGGCACGATGACGGTTCCCCTGCCGACCGCCACGACCCGGTGGCGCTGCACCCTGTGCGGCAACCTCACCCGGTTCGACGTCACCCGCTCGTCCAAGGTCGTGGAGTACGTCCACCTGGACCTCGCCGGAGAGCCCAAGGTCGAGGAGCGCGAGGTGGTCAATGAGACCATCGAGTCGGTCCGCTGCCGCTGGTGCAACGCGGTGGACCAGATCGAGCTCGTGGACAGGCCGGGCGCAGACTCCTGACGGAGCTGCCGCCCGAGAGAACGAACGGTAGGGGTGACGGATTGTGGAGCCAGCAGGCGGCGCTGAGCCGGCCGATGCGGCCGGCGACGCCGCGGAGGTCCTCGACCGCCCGCTGCCGGAAGGCGTGCGGCGCAAGGTCGTCGCGCTCGTCTCGGACGCCTTCGGCGGCCTGACGGTCGCGGACCTGCCGGCGCAGTTGCGCCAGTACGCCCGCTTCACGCCCACCCGCCGTGCCAAGTTCGCCGGCAACGCCATGGCGGCCGCCGTGGAGACGGACCCCGTCTTCCGCGGCCGGGTCGCCGAGAAGGTCCGCGAGGCGCAGGCGGAACTGGCCGCCGCCCTGGAGTCGGGCGCGCCGCCCGCCGCCGCCGACCCCCTGGACGTGGCGGCCGCCGCGTACGTGCTGCGCCCCGCCGGCTGGGTCAAGCTGGTGGCCGCCGCGGGCGAGGAGGCGCAGCGCGCCGACGCCGAGCGGGTCGGCGAGGAGAGCCGGCGCGAGCTGGAGCGGCTGCGCGAGGAGCTGGCCGCGGCCCGGGAGGCGCAGCGTACCGGCGGCGAACAGCTGAAGACCGAGCTGGAGGCGGCCCGCAAGGAAGCCGAATCGCTTCAGCGGAAACTGCGCAGCGCGCTCAGCGATGTGAAGCGGGGCGAGGCCGCGCTGCGCAAGACCACCGCCGAGATCGACGGCATCCGCAGCGAGGCGGCCGCGCAGGTGGCCGCCGCGGAGAGCGAGAACCGGCGGCTCAAGTCGCGCCTGGGGGAGAGCGAGGCGGCCCTGGAGGCTTCCCGCCGGGCCACCCGCGAGGGGCGCAGTGTCGAGGACATGCGGCTGCGGCTGCTGCTGGACACCGTGCTGGACGCAGCCCAGGGGCTGCGCCGTGAGCTGGCGCTGCCGCCGCTGTCGACCCGCCCGGCCGATTCGGTCGACGCGGTGGAGCCCGGCCGGATGACGCCGAAGGACATCGCGGCGCGCGCCCTGTCGGAGACCGATCCGGCGCTGCTGGACCAGCTGCTGGCACTGCCTCAGGCGCACCTGGTGGTGGACGGCTACAACGTGACCAAGACGGGCTATCCGACGATGCCGCTGGAGAAGCAGCGGCTGCGGCTGCTGGGCGGGCTGTCGATGCTGGCCGCGCAGACCGGCGCCGAGATGACCTGTGTCTTCGACGGGGCCGAGCTGGCCGCGCCGGTGCTGCTGGCGCCGCCGCGCGGGGTCCGGGTGCTGTTCTCCAAGCCGGGCGTGACGGCCGACGAGTTGATCCGGCAGCTGGTGCGGGCCGAGCCGCCCGGCCGGCCGGTGGTCGTGGTGTCCGCGGACCGCGAGGTCGCGGACGGGGTGGCGAAGGCCGGGGCCCGGCCGGTTGCCTCGGTGCTGCTGCTGAAGCGGCTTTCGAGGGTTTCGTAGCAGCTGCGGCTCTTGTAACTCCTGTGCTGAATGCCCGAATTGGACCCTCGATCCGGGAACCGAGGGTCAATCCACCGACACGCAGCGTGCGATGTAGGTAAAGAACCTGGTCGGGCAAGTGATTTTTTCCCGTGAGGATTTGAACTGATCACAGCAGGGTCACTAGGGTCTGGCCCAAACCTTCGTGCGGTTGATCACTCGTCCGGGTGGCGGGCGGAGGTGCTGCCGAGTGTGCGCGCTCCGGCGGCTCGAGGAAGAAGGAGCACGTCCCCGTGGCGTCCCACCGTCGACCCAAGCAGCCGAACCGCGCCCGTGTCACCGTGCTCACCGCCACGGCCGCCGCTGCTGTCGCGCTCTCCTCCCACTCCGCCGTGGCCGCCCCGGCCAAGCCCGGCAAGGACGAGGTCAAGGCGAAGGTCGACGCCCTCTACGAGGAGGCGGAGCAGGCCACCGAGAAGTTCAACGGGGCCAAGGAGCAGCAGGACAAGCTCGAGAAGGCGATCGGCCAGCTCCAGGACCAGGTGGCCCGCGGCCAGGGCGAGCTCAACGAGCTGCGGAACGCGCTCGGTTCGATGGCCTCCGCGCAGTACCGCACCGGCGGCATCGACCCCTCCCTCGCCCTCTTCCTCTCCGCCGACCCCGAGGACTACCTCGACCAGGCCGCCACCCTCGACCAGTTGGGCGGCCAGCAGGTCGAGGCCGTCCAGAAGATCCAGGCCAAGCAGCGCAGCCTCGCACAGCAGCGCGCGGAGGCCGCCGGCAAGCTGAAGGACCTCGACGCCACCCGCAAGGTACTGGGCGAGAAGAAGGCGACCATCCAGGCGAAGCTCGCCGAGGCGCAGAAGCTGCTCAACACCCTCACCGCGCAGGAGCGCGCCCAGCTCAAGGACGAGGAGAGCCGGGCCAGCCGGGACGACGGCGCCCGCGCGGACCTGGGCAACGTGAAGGCCTCGGGCCGCGCCGGAGCCGCGCTGGCCGCCGCCAAGACCAAGCTGGGCAGCGCGTACATATCGGGCGCCGAGGGCCCCACCGCCTTCGACTGCTCCGGCCTGACCCAGTGGGCGTACAAGCAAGCCGGTGTGAGCATCAGCCGCACCACCTGGACCCAGGCGAAGGAGGGCACCCGCATCCCCCTGAGCCAGCTCAAGCCCGGCGACCTGGTGTTCTTCTACGCCGACCTGCACCACGTCGGCCTGTACGCCGGCAACGGCATGACCCTGCACGCCTCGAACCCGCGCGGCGGAGTCAAGTACGAGAAGATCAGCTACATGCAGCCCCAGTTCGGCGTCCGCATCTGACACCTCGCTTGACGCCCCGCTCCGACGTCTTGCTCTGACACCTCGTCCTGACACCTCGTCCTGACGCCTCGTGGTGACGCGCCGGACGTCGACCGTCCGGGCGAATTCCGCGCCCCCCGCGCGACCCCACGCCCCGCCGATGACCTGCGTCTGTCGGCGGGGCGTCGCCGTGCGCGCCCCCGAGGGTCGTTGGCCGGGGTGTTCCGGCACGGCTACTGTCTGCCAGCGCGGAACCCGGCCACGGCCGTCCACGGAGGGCGGACACGGGCGCCGCACAGCGGAAGGGAGTGCGGCTTCCCGTGGCGAACCATCGTCGGCCGGCGTCTTCAGGTCTCGACCGGAACTCGAAAGTCACCCTCCTGACCGGCGGAATGGCCGCCGCGGCAGCGACCGCCACCGCCCTGACCGGCGGGGCCGCCAGTGCCGCGCCCGCCGACCCGGCCTCCGGGGCCCGCGCCCGCGTCGACCGGCTCTTCGAGGAGGCCGAGCAGGCCACCGAGCGCTTCAACGAGGCGGGGGAGCGGTCCGCGAAGCTGCGCGCCGAGGTGCGCCGGGCCCAGGACGCCGTCGCCCGCGGCCAGGACCGCATCAACACCATGCGCGGGGTGCTCGGCGCCTTCGCCGGCGCCCAGTACCGGTCCGGTGGTCTCGACCCCACCATGGAGCTGCTGCTCACCGAGGACCCCGACGAGTACCTGGAGAAGGCCGGCACCCTGGACCGGCTGACCGGGCATCAGGCCCGCCAGCTGGCCGAACTCCGCGAGGAGCAGCGCCGGCTGAACCAGCAGCGCCAGGAGGCCTCCCACAAGCTGGCCGAACTCGACGAGCTGCGGGCGGACGTGGCCCGGCACAAGCGGTCCGTCACCGCCAAGCTGGCGGCCGCCCGGCGGCTGCTCAACGCGATGCCCTCGGAGGAACGGGCCGCGTACGAGCGCTCCTCCCGCTCCGGAGACCGGGCCGGAGCCCTGCCCGACATGTCCTCGGCCGGACCCACCTCCGGCCGCGCCGCAGCCGCCGTGATGGCCGCCCGGGCCGCGGTCGGCCGGCCCTACGTGTGGGGCTCCACCGGGCCCTCCGGCTTCGACTGCTCCGGGCTGATGGTGTGGTCGTACCGGCAGGCCGGGGTCTCGCTGCCGCGCACCTCGCAGGCCCAGCGGTACGCCGGGCGGCGGGTGCCGCTGTCCGAGGCCCGCCCCGGCGACCTGGTCACCTACCGCTCCGACGCCAGCCACGTCGGCATGTACGTCGGCAACGGCCAGGTCATCCACGCCCCGTACCCGGGCGCGCCGGTGCGCTACGACCCGGTCGGCATGATGCCCGTCTCCGCGGTGACCCGCGTCTGACCCTTCGCAGGGGCTGCCCGGCCGGCCGTACGATCGCCGGATGCGCCGCTCCCTCCTCTGCCTGCTGCTCCTGCTCGGCCTGTCGGCCGGCTGTGCCGCGCCCGCGGACCGGGCCGGGACGGACACCGCGGCCGGCCAGGTCCGGCGGGCCGTGGCCGAGTGGGCGGCGGGCGGCGGCGGGCGGCCCGGCGGGGTACCGGTCCAGTCCTGGGCGTACGAGGTCACCTCGGTCCGGGTCACGGACGGCGGGAGCCGGGCCACGGCGGGGGCGGAGCTCCGCTACCGGCTGGCCGGGTACGACGCCGCCCCCGCCGGGGGCGCCCGGGACCTGTCGCTGGCCGCGGCGGACGGCCGCTGGCGCGTCACCGCGGACCGGCCCGCCGCCGGAGCCCTGCCCGAGCTGTGGGACCAGGGCCCGGTGCGGGCGGTGCACGGACGGCACGCGCTGGTGCTGGGCTCCGGACCGCGCGAGCAGTTGACCGGGATCGCCGCGGAGGCCGACCGGGCCGTCCCGGCCGTGACCGCGGCCTGGCCGGGCTCCTGGGCGGGCCGGGTGGTGGTCCTGGTCCCCGCCTCGACCGAGCGGATGGCGGAACTCCTCGGCTCCCCGCCCGCCGTCTACCGGGGGATGGCCGCGGTGACCACCGGCCGGGTCGGCGTCTCACCGGCCCCGGCGGACCGGGTGGTGGTCAACCCGCAGGCGTACGGGGAACTGGCCGGCGAGGGCCGCCACGTCGTGCTCACGCACGAGGTGACCCATGTGGCGACCCGCTCGGAGACGTCCGCCTCGACCCCGCTGTGGCTGTCGGAGGGATTCGCGGACTGGGTCGCGTACCGGGACAGCGGCCGCGACCCCGCCGACATCGCGCCCGCGGTGCGCCGGGCCGTCCGCGCGGGCCGGCTGCCGGCCGCCCTGCCCGCCGACGAGGCGTTCGGCTTCGGCGGGGACCAGGAGGCGCTGTCCCGGGCCTACGAGGAGGCCTGGCTGGCCTGCCGGCTGATCGCGGCCCGCTGGGGCGAGGAGGCCCTGCTGCGCCTCTACCGGGCCGCGGCACGGGACCCGCTGCCCACGGCCCTGGCCGACGTACTGGGCACGGACCTGCCGTCCCTGACCGCCGCCTGGCGCTCCGCCCTGCGGACCGACCTCGGCGGCGGCACGCCCTAGGTTTCTAGCGGCCGACGGCCACGCCGGCAGCGGGGCGGGGGTCCGCGAGCGGCTCCGGCTCCGCCTCCGGAGCGGTCCGGGAGGCGGCCCACAGCACCCGGCAGGCGGAGACCGTCGCCCAGACCAGCAGGCCGTTGCGGATCACGATCAGCACGATGCCGACCCAGTCGCTGCCCACGATCTGCGAGAAGAACGTCGGGAACTCCAGCTGGGTGAAGGCCGTGGCCACCAGCAGGATGCGGGTGGCCCGCACCATCTTCGAGTCCGCCAGGGTCAGGCACACGGCCGCCAGGGCCACCAGCCACACCAGGTACTGCGGGCTGATCACCCGGCTGGTGATGGTGAACAGCAGCACCGCGGCGAACGCCGCGTCGAAGACCACGCGTTCGTCACCGACCCGGATGCGCGCCCGCAGCCGCCAGACCAGCAGCCAGCCGAACACCACCGCGGTCAGGCCCAGGGAGAGGGTGCTGATGGTGTTCACCCAGGGGCCGAGGAACTCCACCGAACCGTAGTTCAGCTTCACCTCCCCCTCCCACCAGCCGAACGCCCGGGCGAAGTGCAGCGGCAGTGCGCCGAGCGACTCCACCTCGGTGCCGCGGTCCCGCTGGAACGTCAGGAACGCCAGCGAGCCCGGCATGGCCACCGCGAACAGCAACAGCAGCAGCGCGCCCGTCGCGGCCGCCGACAGCCACACCATCCGGTTGCGGACCCCGGCCAGCAGCAGCGCCGGCCACACCTTCAGCACCGCGCCCAGCGCGATCAGCGGCCCGCGCACCCGCGGCAGCAGCAGGGCGGCCACCGCCACCGCCGCGACGAAGATGTCGTACCGGGCGTACGCGGTCGGGCCGACCAGCGGCACCGCCCAGACCCAGTACCAGGCGGCCCGCAGCCCCTTGCGGGCGAGCAGCCAGGTGACCACCGCGTCGGCGGCCAGACACAGCAGGATGAACGCCGCCGTGTAGGAGAGGAAGGGGAGCAGGCCGGGCGCCAGGACCGCCAGGGCCGCTCCCGGCGGGTACTGCCAGGTCACGTCGTCGAGCGGAAACGTTCCGGTGCGGAGCACCCCGAACCAGCCCTGGTAGATGACCGTGACGTCGACCGTCACGTCAGCCCCCGGCAGCGGGATCACCCGGAAGGTGCAGAGCAACAGCAGGATCCTGGTGGCCGACCAGGCCGAAGACAGTTTGAGCACCGCGCCATGATGCCCAGGTCCGGGGCCCCACGGCCACGAGACGCGGCAATCGAAACCAGTCCGGTACTGTCGGCAGGCGATGCACAAGACGCTGATCGTGACCAATGACTTCCCGCCGCGACCGGGCGGAATCCAGGCATTCCTGCACAATATGGCGCTGCGCCTGGACCCGGACCGGATCGTCGTCTACGCCTCCACCTGGAAGCACAGTGCGGAAGGTCACGCGGCCACCGCCGCGTTCGACGCCGAACAGCCCTTCCAGGTCGTGCGGGACCGTACGACGATGCTGCTGCCCACGCCCCGGGTGACCCGGCGGGCGGTGGGGCTGCTGCGGGAACACGGCTGCGAATCGGTGTGGTTCGGGGCGGCGGCACCGCTCGGCCTGATGGGCCCGGCGCTGCGCCGGGCGGGCGCCCGGCGGCTGGTGGCGACCACGCACGGGCACGAGGCGGGCTGGGCGCAGCTGCCGGCGGCCCGGCAACTGCTGCGGCGGATCGGCGAGGGCACCGACACGATCACCTATCTGGGCGAGTACACGCGCTCCCGGATCGCGTCCGCGCTGACCGCTCCGGCCGCCGGGCGGATGGTGCAACTGCCGCCGGGCGTCGACGAGAAGACCTTCCACCCCGACTCGGGCGGTGCGGAGGTCCGGGCCCGGCTGGGCCTGTCCGACCGTCCGGTCGTGGTGTGCGTCAGCCGGCTGGTGCCGCGCAAGGGGCAGGACACGCTGATCGCGGCGATGCCGCGGATCCTGGCAGCCGTCCCGGAGGCGGTGCTGCTGATCGTGGGCGGCGGGCCGTACGAGGCGGAGCTGAGGAAGCTGGCCGCCTCGACCGGTGTTGCGGACTCGGTCGTCTTCACGGGTGCCGTGCCCTGGTCCGAACTCCCCGCGCACTACGGCGCCGGCGACGTCTTCGCGATGCCGTGCCGGACCCGGCGCGGCGGCCTGGACGTGGAGGGCCTCGGCATCGTCTACCTGGAGGCCTCGGCCACGGGTCTCCCGGTGGTCGCGGGCGACTCCGGCGGTGCCCCGGACGCGGTCCTGGACGGCGAGACCGGCTGGGTGGTCCGGGGTGGGGTCCCGGAGGACTCGGCGGACCGCATCGTGGCCCTGCTCCAGGACCCGGAGCTGCGGGCCCGGATGGGCGCGCGCGGCCGCGCCTGGGTCGAGGAGAAGTGGCGCTGGGACCTGCTGGCGGAGCGGCTGCGCGAGCTGCTGTAGCGCTGCGCCCGCGGGCCGGTGGAGCCAGAGCTGACTGTCACTCGGAACGGTGGCTGCGCCGCGTATGGGCGGAAGTCCGGATTCCGCCCATGATGCGGCCATGACACCCAAACTGACGCGCCGTCACATCCTGGGCCTCGGCGCACTCCAGACGGCCGCCGCCCTCGGCTTCACCCGGATCGGCCCGTCCGCCGCGGCCGCCGAAGAGCCGCCCGCCGCGCACTACGCCCCCGCCATCGTCGTCGGCTCCGGCTACGGCTCCGCGGTCGCCGCCCTGCGGCTCGGGCAGGCCGGCGTACGGACCGTCGTACTCGAAATGGGCCGGCTCTGGGACACCCCCGGGTCCGACGGCAAGGTCTTCCCCTCCACCTCGGCCCCCGACCACCGCTCCATGTGGTTCCGCACCCGCACCGAGGCCCCGCTCGCCCAGTTCCTCTGGCTGGACGTGGTCAACCGGAACATCAGCCCCTACCCGGGCGTGCTGGACCGGGTCCACCACGGGGAGATGTCCGTGTACGTGGGCCGCGGCGTCGGCGGCGGATCCCTCGTCAACGGCGGTATGGCGCCCACGCCCAGACGGTCGTACTTCACCGAGCTCTTCCCCGGGGTCGACGCCGACGAGATGTACGGGACCTACTTCCCCCGGGCCCGCAGCATGCTCGGCGTCAACGACATCGACCCGGGCTGGTTCGAGTCCACCGAGTGGTACCGGTTCGCCCGGATCTCCCGCAAGCACGCCGTGAAGACCGGCCTGAAGACCGTCTTCGTGCCCAACGTCTACGACTTCGCCTACATGCAGCGCGAAGCGGCCGGCCAGGTCCCCAGGTCCGCACTGGCCGGCGAGGTCATCTACGGCAACAACCACGGCAAGAAGAGCCTCGACAAGACCTACCTCGCCGCCGCCCTCGGCACCGGCAACGTCACCATCGAGACCCTGCAGCGGGTCGTCGGCGTCCAGCCCGATCCGGCCGCCGGGTACGTCCTCACCGTGCAGACCATCGACCTCGCCGGGCGGGTCACCCGCACCCGCGAACTCGGCTGCCGGCAGCTCTTCCTCGGCGCCGGCAGCCTCGGCACCACCGAGATCCTGCTGCGGGCCCGCGAGACCGGGGCCCTGCCCGCCCTCAGCGGGCAGGTCGGGCTCGGCTGGGGCCCCAACGGCAACGTGATGACCGCCCGCGCCAACCACCTCTGGGACACCGTCGGCGCCCACCAGGCCACCATGCCCGCCCTCGGCATCGACGACTGGGACAACGCCTCGCATCCGGTCTTCGCCGAGATCGCCCCGCTGCCCATGGGGCTGGAGCACTGGATCTCGATGTACCTGGCGATCACGAAGAACCCCGAGCGCGGCCACTTCACGTACGACGCGGCCACCGACTCGGCCCGGCTCGCCTGGCGGCGCGACCAGAACACGCCCTCGGTCAACGCGGCGAAGAACCTCTTCGACCGCATCAACCGGAAGAACGTCACCATCTACCGGTACGACCTCTTCGGCGACAACAGGCCCTTCGCCGACAACTTCACCTACCACCCGCTGGGCGGCTGCGTGCTCGGCAACGCCACCGACGCCTACGGGCGCGCCAAGGGCTACCAGGGGCTGTACGTCGTCGACGGCTCCCTGATCCCCGGGTCCCTCGGCGTGAACCCCTTCGTGACCATCACCGCGCTCGCCGAGCGCAACATGGCCAGGATCCTCGCCGAGGACCCGAGGTAGCAGGTCCGGTCCAGTCCAGGCCCGTCCGGTCCGGTCCGTCCCGGTACGGGGACTAGCCCCGGTACAGCGCCTCGATCTCGTCCGCGAAGTCCTTCGCCACCACGTTCCGCTTCAGCTTCAGCGACGGCGTGATGTGGCCCGACTCCTCCGTGAACTGGGAGGGCAGAATGCGGAATTTCCGCACCGATTCCGCCTTGGACACCGCCGCGTTGCCGTCGTCGATCGCCTGCTGGACCGCCGCGTTCAGCTCCGCGTCCTCGCGCAGCTCCGCCGCCGTCACCCCGGCCGGCTTGCCGTTCTCCTGCGCCCACCGGGCCAGGAACTCCTCGTCGATGGTCACCAGCGCCGCCACGAACGGCCGGCCGTCGCCCACCACCATGCACTCCGCGACCAGCGCGTGCGCCCGGATCCGGTCCTCGATCACCGCGGGCGCCACGTTCTTGCCGCCGGCGGTGACGATGAGCTCCTTCTTCCGGCCGGTGATCGCCAGGAAGCCGTCCTCGTCGAGGGTGCCGACGTCGCCGGTGTGGAACCAGCCGTCGGTCAGCGCGTCGGCCGTGGCCGTCTCGTTCTTCCAGTACTCCCGGAAGATGTGCTCGCCGTGCAGCAGCACCTCGCCGTCGTCCGCGATCCGCACCACGGAACCCGGCAGCGGCTGGCCGACCGTGCCGATCTTCTGCCGGTCCCACGGGTTGAAGGCGGTCGCCGCGCAGGACTCGGTCAGGCCGTAGCCCTCCAGCACCGTGAACCCGATGCCGCGGAAGAAGTGTCCGAGCCGCTCGCCCAGCGGGGCGCCGCCGGAGATCGCGTACTCGCCGCGCCCGCCGAGCACCGCGTGCAGTTTGCTGTAGACCAGCTTCGAAAAGATCTTGTGCTTGAGCTTCAGCCCGAAGGACGGGCCGCCCGGGGCGTCCAGCGCACGGCTGTACGCGATCGCCGTCTCGGCCGCCGCGTCGAAGATCCGGCCCTTGCCGTCGGCCTGCGCCTTGGCCCGCGCCGAGTTGTAGACCTTCTCGAACACCCGCGGCACGCCCAGGATCAGCGTCGGGCGGAAGGACTGCAGCTCGTCGGTCAGGTTCTTGATGTCCGGTACGCAGCCCAGCCGGATCGGCGCCAGGACGGCCGCCACCTCCACCAGCCGGCCGAACACGTGGGCCGCCGGGAGGAAGAGCAGCACCGAGCACTCGCCGGTGCGGAAGAGCGGGCTCAGCCGCTCCACCACGTTGCCGCACTCGGCGAAGAAGTTGCGGTGGGTCAGCACACAGCCCTTGGGGCGGCCGGTGGTGCCCGAGGTGTAGACGATGGTCGCCGGGTCGTCGGCGTTCGCCAGGCTGCTGCGCTCGTCGACCTCGGAGTCCGGAACCTCCGCGCCGGCCGCCTTCAGCTGCTCCAGCGCGCCCTTCTCGATCTCCCAGACCTCGCGCAGCTCCGGCAGCGCGTCGCGCAGCGAGGCCACGACCGAGCCGTGCCCGGGGCTCTCCACCACGGCGGCCACTGCGCCGGAGTCGCCGAGGATCCACTGGATCTGCTCGGGGGAGGAGGTCTCGTACACCGGGACGGTGACTCCGCCGGCGGTCCAGATCGCGAAGTCGATCAGCACCCACTCGTAGCGGGTGCGGGAGATCAGGGCGACCCGGTCGCCGGGCTGGACACCGGCCGCGATCAGGCCCTTTGCGGCGGCCCGCACCTCGGCGAGGAACTCGGTCGCCGTGACGTCCTGCCACTGCCCGCCGACCTTGCGGGCCATGACGGCGGTGTCGGGATGCTGCGAGGCATTGCGGCGGATGAGATCCGTGAGATTCCCGTCCGACGGGACCTCGTACAGGGCCGGAAGGCTGAACTCGCGCAAGACTGCTGCTCCTCTGGGGCGCCATCGCCACGATGTGGACCGACCGGACGTTACCCACCGGTAGTGGGTTCCGGATAGAGGGAACCGGCCAGATGTTCCGTGCGTCACATGACGCGGCCTCATCGCGTCGAGACTAGTCCACCCCGTTCGCGACTCGGAAGTAACCGCAGGTCCGCAGGCTGCGGCCGCCCTACCCAGGTCGCCCGCGCCGCCCTAGGGTGGCGCGCATGGGTGGTTCGAATCGCGGCAGGCCGACGCGCACCAGAGTCCACGTCGTCAGCGACGTCCACGGCAACACCGAGGCGCTGGCCCGCGCCGGGGACGGCGCCGACGCCCTGATCTGCCTCGGTGACCTCGTCCTCTTCCTCGACTACGCCGACCACTCGCGCGGCATCTTCCCCGAACTCTTCGGCGTCGAGAACGCCGACCGGATCGTCGCCCTGCGCACCGAGCGCCGGTTCGCCGAGGCGAGCGAGCTCGGCCGGCGGCTGTGGGCCGGCCTCGACCGCCAACAGGTCATCGAGGACGCGGTCCGGCGCCAGTACGCCGAGATGTTCGCCGCGTTCCCCACCCCTACGTACGCCACCTACGGCAATGTCGACATTCCGAAACTGTGGCCCGAGTACGCCGGCGCCGGCACCACCGTCCTGGACGGCGAACGGGTGGAGATCGGCGGCCGGGTCTTCGGCTTCGTCGGCGGCGGCCTGCCCTCCCCGATGCGCACCCCGTACGAGATCGGCGTCGAGGAGTACGCGGCCAAGGTGGAGGCGCTCGGCGAGGTGGACGTCCTCTGCTCGCACATCCCGCCGGAGGTTCCCGAGCTCTGCTACGACACGGTGGCCCGCCGCTTCGAACGCGGCAGCGCGGCCCTGCTCGCCGCCATCCACCGGGTCCGCCCGCGCTACGCCCTCTTCGGCCACGTCCACCAGCCGCTGGCCGCGCGGATGCGGATCGGCGGCACCGAATGCGTGAACGTCGGCCACTTCGCCGCGACCGGGCGGCCCTGGGCCCTGGAGTGGTGATCGGGGCCCTGGAGTGGTGATCGCGCAACGCGCGGTAGCCTTCACGCGGCGGCCCCAGGCCGCACATTCCTCGAACACTCCCCGGAGGAGCCACCGCGATGGCGGAACACACCAGCTCGAGCATCACGATCGATGCGGCGCCGGCCGACGTCATGGCCGTGATCGCCGACTTCGCCCGCTACCCGGAGTGGACCGGCGAGGTGAAGGAGGCCGAGGTGCTGGGCACCGACGCCGAAGGCCGTGCCGAGAAGGTCCGCCTCCTCCTGGACGCCGGGGCGATCAAGGACGACCACACCCTCTCCTACACCTGGGAGGGCACGGACGAGGTCAGCTGGACCCTGGACAAGTCCCAGATGCTCCGGCAGCTCGACGGCTCCTACCGGCTGGCCCCGCTGGAAGGCGGCAAGCGCACCGAAGTGACGTACCAGCTCACCGTGGACGTCAAGATCCCGATGCTCGGCATGATCAAGCGCAAGGCCGAGAAGGTCATCATCGACCGCGCCCTGGCCGGCCTGAAGAAGCGCGTCGAGTCGGCGTAACCCCATGCGCACCCTGCTCGTGACCGGCCCCGGCGGGGCCGGGCGGACCACCGTGGCCGCGGCCACCGCACTCGCGGCGGCGCGGCGCGGCGAGCGGGTGCTCGTGCTGTCCGCCGACGCCGGGGACCCGCTGCGCACGGTCCTCGGACCGGACGAGGTGCCCGGCCTCACCGTCGGCCGGATCGATTCCGCGGACGAGTTCAGGACCGAGCTGGTCGCCCTCCAGGAACGAGGCACCGCCGTCCTCGGCATGCTCGGCGCCCGCCCGCTCGGCGAGGAGGAGCTCACCGAACTGCCCGGCGCCGAACAGTTCGCCCTGCTCCGCGCCCTGCGCCGGTCGGCCACCGCCGGCTTCGACCTGGTCGTCGTCGACATGCCGCCGCTCCACCAGGCCGTCGCCGCCCTCGCCCTCCCCGCCCAGCTGCGGCGCTACCTGACCCGGCTGGTGCCCGCCGAACGGCAGGCCGCCCGCGCGCTGCGTCCCGTACTGGCCCAGCTGGCCGGCGTACCGATGCCCGCGCAGTGGCTGTACGAGGCCGCCGCCCGCTGGGAGCAGGAGCTGGCCGCCGTCCAGGCGGTCGTCGAGGCCCCCACCACCTCCGTACGGCTGGTCGCCGAGCCCGGCCCGGGCGCCGACGAGGCGCTCCGGCTGGGGCGGCTCGGGCTCGCCCTGCACG
The DNA here is from genome assembly GCF_040689505.1 of Streptomyces sp. NPDC051211. NCBI lineage: Bacteria > Bacillati > Actinomycetota > Actinomycetes > Kitasatosporales > Streptomycetaceae > Streptomyces > Streptomyces sp. NPDC051211. The sequence goes on along the minus strand of NZ_JBFBAV010000023.1, from coordinate 60,742 downwards.
GACTCGCGGTCGGCCCGGTCCTCGCCAACCGCCTGGTGCCGGCCGGCTCCGCCGACCCCTGGCTGGCCGGGCTCGCCGCCCGGCAGGACAAGTACGCGAGCCGGTGGCCCGGCCACCGCCCGCTGCCCCACCTGGGCCGGGACCCGCGCGGCCCCGAGGACCTGACACTCCTGGACCCCGGCCCGCAGACCGCGCCCGCCCGCCCCGACTGGCCCGTCGAGGACCGGCGGGCCGAGGACGGGGTGCTGGTGTGGACGGTGCCGCTGCCCGGCGCCGAGAAGCCGGAACTGGACCTGGTCCGGCGCGGCGACGAGCTGCTGCTCACCGCCGGACCGCACCGCAGGATCGTTCCGCTGCCGGCCGTGCTGCGCCGCTGCACCGTCTCCGGCGCCGCACTCGCCGACGACACCCTGCGCATCCGCTTCACCCCCGACCCGGCACTCTGGCCCACCCGCTGACCGGTCCGGACACCGGCTGGACACCCGCCCGGACACCGGCTGGACGCCGCCTCGGACACCGGTCCGGACACCGGCCGGTCCCAGGGGTCCGGGGGGTCCTCCGTTCGGGTAACGTCGAAGGTGTCCGCCCCGCAGCTGCCGCAGGAGAGTCCGCCATGAGCGAGGCCACCGACCGCCCCACCGACGACGACGCCTGGGCGAAGGCCTGTGCCGAGGACCTCGCCGCGGAGAAGGCGCGCCGCCGGGCCGGGCAGGGCGCGGGCGACGCGGGCACCGGGACCGCCGCGGAGGAGCTCTTCAAGCTGTTCGAGGCCGTCGCCGACAAGGTGTCCGGGCTGAACAACCCGCTGATCGGCACCGCAGCCCAGGGCGCGGTACGCCAGTTCGTCCACCAGGCGAAGAGCGCCGCCAAGCCCGTCATCGAACGCAACCCGGAGGTCTTCGACCACCTGGCCGCCGCCGGCTCGGAGCTGCTCGCCGCCTACCGCTCGGCCGTGGAGGGCCACGAGCGCCGCTGGACCCGCGACGAGCGCGACCCGCGCGACGAGCGCGACCCCCGCGACGAGCGCGACCCCCGCGACGAGAAGGACCGCCGCGACGAAAAGGACCCGCGCGACCAGGGTGAAGACCCCGGTCCTACCGGGCGCATCGACCTCGACTGAGACTCCGCCACCCTCGGGTACCTTTGGCCCTGGCGGGGTTTGACCGGAAACCGAGGGACTAATGGGACTCACCATCGGCGTCGACATCGGCGGCACGAAGATCGCGGCCGGCGTGGTCGACGAAGAGGGCACCATCCTTGACACGTACAAGGTGCCCACCCCGCCGACCGCGGACGGCGTGACGGAGGCGATCTGCACCGCCGTCTCCGAAGTCAGCAGCAACCACACCATCGACGCCGTCGGCATCGGCGCCGCGGGCTACGTGGACGACAAGCGCGCCACCGTGCTCTTCGCGCCGAACATCAACTGGCGGCACGAGCCGCTGAAGGACAAGGTCGAGCAGCGCATCGGCCTGCCCGTCGTGGTCGAGAACGACGCGAACTGCGCGGCCTGGGGCGAGTACCGGTTCGGCGCCGGCCAGGGCCACGAGGATGTCATCTGCATCACCCTCGGCACCGGCCTCGGCGGCGGCATCATCATCGGCAACAAGCTCCGCCGCGGCCGGTTCGGCGTGGCCGCCGAGTTCGGCCACATCCGGGTGGTCCCGGACGGCCTGCTGTGCGGCTGCGGCAGCCAGGGCTGCTGGGAGCAGTACGCCTCCGGCCGCGCCCTGGTCCGTTACGCGAAGCAGCGCGCCAACGCCACCCCGGAGCGGGCCGAGATCCTGCTCCGCCTGGGCGACGGCACTCCCGAGGGCATCGAGGGCAAGCACATCAGCGAGGCCGCCCGGGCCGGCGACCCGGTCGCCGTGGACTCCTTCCGCGAGCTGGCCCGCTGGGCCGGAGCCGGCCTCGCCGACCTCGCGTCCCTCTTCGACCCGTCCGCGTTCATCGTCGGCGGCGGCGTCTCCGACGAGGGCGAGCTGGTCCTCGACCCGATCCGGAAGTCGTTCCGGCGCTGGCTGATCGGCGGTCAGTGGCGGCCGCACGCGCAGGTCCTCGCCGCGCAGCTGGGCGGCAAGGCCGGACTGGTCGGCGCGGCCGACCTGGCCCGCCAGGGCTGACCGCGTTCGTTCCCGATGTCCGCCATCTGCCCGTCGCGCCCCCTGTGGCCGCGGCGGGCAGTTGCATAGGTTGCCCCGTATGGATGACCTGCCTCAGTCCCGCACGGAACCCGACGGCTCCGCAGTGATCCGGGTGCTCAGCTACAACATCCGCTCACTGCGCGACGACGAGAACGCACTGGCCCGGGTGATCCGTGCCTGCGCTCCCGACCTGGTCTTCGTCCAGGAGGCCCCGCGCTTCTTCCGCTGGCGCAAACACGCGGCCCGGCTGGCCGCGAAGACAGACCTGGTGGTGCTGAGCGGCGGAGCCACCGCCGCCGGGCCGCTGCTGCTGTGCTCGCTCCGCGCGTTCGTCGAACGCACCGAGGACGTGCTCCTTCCGCTCACCCCCGGCCTGCACCGGCGCGGCTTCGCGACGGCGGTGGTGCGGTTCGCGGGGGCGCGGGTGGCGCTGCTGAGCGCGCACCTGTCGCTGCACCCGGAGGAGCGCCTGGCCCAGGCGGACCAGGTGCTGGCCAGGCTGCGGGAAGCGGATGCGCCGTACGCGATCGCCGCGGGGGACATCAACGAGACACCGGCCGGCCCGGCCTTCGGGCGGCTGTCGGCCGGGCTGACGGACTGCCGGACGGCGGCTCCCTGGGGCGGGGAGTACACGTTCCCGGTGGGCGGCCCGGACCGCCGTATCGACGCGATCTTCACGACGGCGGGGGTGGAGGTGCTGGGATGCGGTGTCCCGGCCGGGCTCGCGGGAGTGTCGGAGACGGACCTCAAGGCCGCCACCGACCACCTCCCCGTCCTGGCGGCCCTCCGCCTCCCGGCGACCGCCTGATCAGGAGCCCGCAAGGATCCGGGCGGTCCGCTTCCGCACCTCGGCGAGATGGGCACGCGACCGGTCCAGCTCCCCGCGGTGCCGGTCCACCAGGCGCCTCTGGTACGCGCGGTCCAGCGCGTACCAGAGGTCCGTGACCCGGTGCTCCGCCCGGCAGTCGAGGTCGGCCAGGGCCATGGCCACGTCCTCCCGTTCGCCGCGCTGCCGGTCGCCGGCCCGGGACCGGCGCGCCCCGGCGTCGTCGTTCGCCTGCCACGGGTCGGCGTACCGGTACCCGGAACGCTCCATGCAGGCACTCCACGCGGCGAACGCGCCACGCAGCCGCGGGTCCGCCAGGGCGCTGTCCTCGGCCTCCTTCCGCAGCCGCAGTACCAGGGCCATCGTGTCGACCGGGGCGTCCCCGGTGAGGGCCTGCTGGGCCTCGCGGGCGCAGGTGTCCGTCCATACGGCGAGCTGGGCCGCGGGGCGTTCGGACGGCTGTGGCTGTGGCTGTGGCTGTGGCTGAGGCGCGCCGGGCCGGTCCGGGGCGGGCCGGTCCGCGGCGTGCTGCTCGTCCGCCGGGTTGCGGTACCCCCAGCGCGCGACCTCCGCACGGTCGACGATCCCGTAGCGTCCGGCGTTCATCTCCGCCGTGGACATCTGCCGTCCGGGGTCCACCACCGGCCAATCGATCCCGTGTTTCCGCATGCACGCGGCTCCGGCCTTCTGCAATGCAATATTGGCCTTCCGGCGGTCCTCAGGTTCGGCCCAATAAGAATCCAGCGGCAATCGGATATCCGAGGGTGCCGCCACGGCGGTCAATTCACCGAGGGGCGGGAGGCCTGAATTCCCGCCCTCCTCGCGCCCGCACGCGGTGAGCGCCGCAAGGGAAAGACAAAAGGCCGCGGCGGGCCGCAGCCGGATACGGAAGGACCGCATGAAGGACGAACTCCTTTCGGTGGCCGGGCGCCGGGCGGAATCGCCCGGCGCCCTTCGTGCCCGCCGTCAGCGGAACTGGACGGAAAGGGTCCGGTCATTCATCCAGTTGCCGATGTAGTCGTTCGGACCGCCCCACCAGCCGCTGGCGTCCCCGGTCCCGTTGTAACCGGAACGGTGGTTGGCCTGGCACCAGGACCAGGTGCGGAACGAGCTGATGTTCCCGACCGCGGTCCCCCACACGTTGCCCGTGATCAGCACGCCGGAATTGCAGGGCGTGCTGCCGTAGAAGGAGCCCAGGAACCCGCGCCGGCCCGCGTGCGTGTACTCCTCGCTGTAGTGGATCGAGGCCGCCGGGACCAGAGTGGAGCCGTTGCTGAAAGCCGCCTGCGCCGGCGATCCGCCCGCCCGGTCGGCACCGCCGTCCGCCGCCGCCGCATGTCCGGTACCGAGACCTGCCACGGCCGCCAGTGCCGCCAGACCGGCGGCAATCCGGGAACGCTTCATCATTTCCCCCTCGTTTCGGTTGGGATTTCCTCCATCAGTTTTGCAAGGAACCTCCCCTCCGGATTGGCGCAGAGTGAACAGTTCCTTGGCGGAGAATGCACTCTCGCCCCGTCGCCGGGCTGTTGCACCATGGCACGCCACGAGACGAAGCGGGGGTGCTCGATGATCGTGGAAACACTCGACAGCGCGGTTGTTCCGGCGGCCGAGCGATTCGACTGGTGGTGCGATCTCGTCGGCCGGGACACCGCGCCCACCCGGATAAGCAGCGATCACCACAGCGATTTCCGGGCCAGTATCGGAATGCTCCGGATGGGGGCGGTGGGCCTCTCGCTGCTCTCCATGCCGCCCATCCGGTCCGAGCGGACGCCGACACTGATCCGGCGTTCGGATCCGGAGGCGTACGAGCTCTGCCTGATCCTCGGCAGCGACATGTGGCTGGAGCAGCGCCGCTCCGACGCCCGGGTCCGGGCCGGCGACCTGCTGCTGTGGGACACCTCGCAGCCGTTCGACGGCCGGGGACTGGGGGCGGACGGTCAGCTGTCGCGGGCGATCATCCTGCACCTGCCGCGAGCGGCGCTGCCGTTACCGGAGGCGCGCCTGAACGAGCTGCTGGCCCGCCGGATGCCCACCGACGCCGGGATGGGGGCGCTGCTGGCCGGGTTCCTGCGCGGGCTCGTCGACGAGGCCGGAGCCTGGACCGGGCAGGACGCCGTCCGGCTCGGGTCCGTGGCGATGGAGCTGTCCGCGGCCTTCCTCGCCCACCGCCTCGACGCCGGTGCGGCCCTGCCGCCGGAGACCCGGCAGCAGTCCCTGCTCCACCGCATCCTCGGCTTCATCGACCTCAACCTCGCCGACCCGCAGCTCACGCCCGCCGCGGTGGCCGCGTACCACCACATCTCGGTGCGCTACCTGCACCGGATCTTCGAGCACCAGGACGCCACGGTGGCCGCCTGGATCCGCCGCCGCCGGCTCCAGCGCTGCCAGGCGGACCTGATCAATCCGCTGTACGCGACCCAGCGCGTCCACGCGATAGGCCGCCGCTGGGGCTTCGTCCACCCCGCCGACTTCACCCGGGCGTTCCGGCAGGCGTACGGCATGACGCCGACGGCCTACCGGAGACTGGGCGCCTGAAGGGGCCGTACCCCTGTGACGGCGCACGCAGCCGCGGCCGGCCGCCCGGACACGTCCTAGACGACGGCGCCGCGGCCCGGGTCGTCGTCCTCGTCGTCGCCGTGGGCCATGCGGCCCACCAGCGTCGCGAAGCCGCCCAGGAAGCCGCCCACCCCCAGTGTGGTCAGCCACCACGTCATGTCCCAGCGCAGCAGCACCGCGAGCAGCAGCAGCACCGGCCCGCCCACCACCGCCAGCCAGGCGAACTTGGCCGTGGTGTCGGCGGCCGGCAAGGGCGGCGGCTCCGGCGGAACGAAGTGGCCCTCGTCGGACTCGTCGAGGTCGTCCTCGCCCGGCTCCGCCAGGGAGTGGTCGCGGGGCCCAGCCCCGCCCACGCCCGGGGCGAACACCACCGAGCTGCCCAGCGGGGCCGGCGGGGCCGCCGGCCCGGTGTCCTTCTCCGGCGGCTTCGCCCCGGCGGCCGGGGCCGGCGACTCCGGCAAGACGTCCTCCTCCGGCAGCAGCAGGTCCTCGATGGGCTTGAACGGCCGCGCCCCCGGCGGGTCCGGCGGCTCCTGTCCGTACCCGGCGACGATCGCCGCCCAGGCCGCTTCCTCGTCCAGCGGCGGGACGCCCCCCGACGGTTCCTCCTGCTCAGCCACCGGTTGCCGCCCCCTCCCTGTCGCCGGTTCCCGCGAGCCGGCCGATGAACGCATGACTGTCCGCGAAGATCCGCTCCGCATCATGGTCCAACGTCGCGACGTGGTAGCTCTGTTCCAGCAGGGTCTCGGTCACGTCCGTCGAGGACACCCGGGCCAGCACCCGGGCCGAGTCGACCGGCGGTACCACGTGGTCCTGCGGGCTGTGCAGCAGCAGCAGCGGCTGCGTGACCTGGGGCAGTTCCTTGTCCACGAGCTGCAGGAACTGCCGCAGAGAGTGCGCGGCCCGGGTGGGGACCCGGTCGTAGCCGACCTCCTCCGAACCGGGCTTGGCGATGTCGGAGGCGATGCCCGGGGTGGAGCGGATGAAGTGCTTGGCCACCGGCAGGGCCACGGCCAGCGGGTCGTGCACCTTGTTGGCCGGGTTGACCAGCACGAGCCCGCTGATCGCGTCCCCGTGCTTCGCCGCCAGCCGCAGGGACAGGGCCCCGCCCATCGACAGGCCGAAAACGAAGACCTTGGCGCACCGGTCCAGCAGGTCCCGCAGGGCCCGGTCGACCTCCGCGTACCAGTCCTGCCACCCGGTCATCTGCATGTCCTGCCAGCGCGTGCCGTGTCCGGGCAGCAGCGGCAGGGACACCGTCAGACCACGCTCGGCCAGATACTCGGCCCACGGCCGCAGTGACTGCGGGGAGCCGGTGAAGCCGTGGCAGAGGAGGACGCCGACCTCTCCGCCCTCGTGGCGGAACGGCTCGGCACCGGGGAGGACGGGCACCAGGATCTCCTTGAAGGCGGTGGGAAAGCGATGTTCGGGGCGGGTGCGCTGTGTGACTTCACCGTACGCGACGGGACAGGCACCGACCAGGGTCGTCGGGCCGCTCCGGGCACGACCACGGGATAAGGTCTGTTCGACGGACACAGGAAGGCTTTCGAGTTGATCTACGGCGCAATGAAGTTCTCCATCGGGGGTTCCCTGAAGCTCGCCTTCAGGCCGTGGGTGGAGGGCCTCGAGAACATTCCCGCCGAGGGGCCGGCGATCCTCGCGAGCAACCACCTGTCGTTCTCCGACTCCTTCTTCCTTCCGGCCGTGCTCGACCGGAAGGTCACCTTCATCGCGAAGGCGGAGTACTTCACGTCCCCCGGCGTGAAGGGGAAGCTGACCGCGGCCTTCTTCAAGGGCGTGGGCCAGCTCCCGGTGGACCGCTCCGGCGCCCGCGGCGCCGGTGAGGCGGCCATCAAGAGCGGCATCGAGGTCATCGAGCGCGGGGAGCTGTTCGGCATCTACCCCGAGGGCACCCGGTCGCCCGACGGCCGGCTCTACCGCGGCAAGCCCGGCGGGCTCGCCCGGGTCGCGCTGGCCACCGGCGCGCCGGTGATCCCCGTCGCGATGATCGACACCGAGAAGATCCAGCCGCCCGGCAAGGTCGTCCCGAAGCTGATGCGCCCGGGCATCCGGATCGGCAAGCCGCTCGACTTCAGCCGCTACCACGGCATGGACGGCGACCGCTTCATCCTGCGCTCGGTGACCGACGAGGTCATGTACGAGATCATGAAGCTGTCCGGCCAGGAGTACGTCGACATCTACGCGACGGCCGCCAAGCGCCAGATCGCCGACGCCGAGAAGGCGGAGAAGGCGGAGAAGGCCGCCAAGGCCAAGGGCGAGCACAAGGGCGAGCACTAGGGCGACCACAAGGGCGAGGGCGCGGAGTAGCAGCGACGGGCGGGCCGCCCGCGAGGGGTGGGGGAGATGGCGAAACGCGAGCGCGTCGTGCGCATGTCGGTCGAGCAGCCGCTGTGGCGTGCGCTGACCGCCTACCGCGTGATCACCATGGTGTACGCGGTCCTGCTGTTCGCCTCCGCCCATCGGGACTTCCAGCGCCCCGGGCTCGCCATCGGCTACCTCGCACTGCTCGCCGTCTGGACCCTGGCCACCGTCCCCAAGGTGGCCAACGCGGCCCGCTGCACCCGGCGGTTCCTGGGCGCCGACCTCACCGTCGCGCTCATCGGCATCCTGCTCACCCCGCTCGTCGACGCGCACGAGCGGATCGCGGCGGGCGGCCCCACCCTGCCCTCCATCTGGACCGCCGGCTCGGTCCTCGCCTTCGCCATCAAGGGCGGCTGGCGCTGGGCGGGCTTCGCCTCCTCCTTCGTGGCCGTGGCCAACATCGTCCAGCGCGGCGAACCCACCCGGGACACCCTGCACAACGTCCTGCTGGTGTGGGTGGCGTCCATCGCCATCGGGTACGTCGTCGAGGTCGCCCGCGCCAGCGAGGCCACCCTGGCCCGCGCCCTGGAGATCGAGGCCGCCACCCGCGAGCGGGAGCGGCTGGCCCGCGACATCCACGACGGGGTCCTCCAGGTCCTCGCCATGGTGCAGCGGCGCGGCAGCGAGCTCGGTGGCGAAGCCGCCGAGCTCGGCCGGATGGCGGGCGAGCAGGAGGTGGCGCTGCGCACCCTGATGTCCAGCGGGCTGGTGCCGGCCTCCCGGGTCTCCCACGATGCGGCGCGCGGCGCACTGGTCGACTCGGTCGAGGTGGCCGAGCCCGGTGCCGACGAGGGCGAGCTGGACCTGCGGAGCCTGCTGGCCCCGCACGCCGGATCCCGGGTCAGCTTCGCGGAACCCGGCACACCGGTGCCGCTGCCGGCGCCGGCCGCCCGGGAGCTGGCCGCCGCTGTCGGTGCCGCCCTCGACAATGTGCGCAAGCATGCCGGGGACGGGGCGAGCGCCTGGATCCTGCTGGAGGACTGGGGCGACGAGGTGATCGTCACCGTCCGGGACGACGGACCGGGCATTCCGCCCGGCCGTCTCGACCAGGCGGAGGGCGAAGGCCGGATGGGCGTGGCCCTGTCCATCCGCGGCCGGCTGCGCGATCTCGGCGGCACCGCCGAGCTGGTGTCCGTACCGGGCCAGGGCACCGAAGTGGAACTGAAAGTACCCAGGGGGAGGACGGACACCCGATGAGCGAGACCCACGGCAACGGCCACATCAAGGTGATGGTCGTGGACGACCATCCGATGTGGCGGGACGCCGTCGCCCGCGACCTGGCCGCGGCCGGCTTCGACGTGGTCGCCACCGCCGGCGACGGGCCGCAGGCGGTACGCCGGGCCCAGGCGGTCGGCCCCGACGTGCTGGTCCTCGACCTCAACCTGCCCGGCATGCCCGGGGTGCAGGTCTGCAAGGAGCTGGTGGGCGCCAACCCCGCGCTGCGGGTGCTGGTGCTGTCGGCGAGCGGCGAGCACGCCGACGTACTGGAGGCGGTGAAGTCCGGGGCGACCGGCTACCTGCTGAAGTCCGCCGCGGCCGAGGAGCTGATCGAGGCGGTGCGCCGGACCGCCGTCGGCGACCCGGTGTTCACCCCCGGTCTGGCCGGGCTGGTGCTCGGCGAGTACCGGCGGCTGGCCACGGACCCGGCGCCGGCCGCCCCCGACGAGCCGAAGGCCCCGCAGCTGACCGACCGGGAGACCGAGGTGCTGCGGCTGGTCGCCAAGGGCCTGTCGTACAAGCAGATCGCGGAGCGGCTGGTCATCTCGCACCGCACCGTCCAGAACCACGTCCAGAACACCCTGGGCAAGCTGCAGTTGCACAACCGGGTGGAGCTCGTCCGTTACGCGATAGAGCGCGGCCTCGACGACGCGTAATCCTGGCGGGTGAACCTGGCGTACACAACGCCTCGTAATTCCACCGGAATTGGCCCTTCGTGCTCGCGCGCTGTGACCTGAGTCTCACTAGCGTGACCGTCATGGCGAAGGGAGATTCCATGAAGGTCGGAGTGCTGACCGGCGGCGGCGACTGCCCCGGTCTCAACGCGGTCATCCGGGCCGCCGTCCGCAAGGGCGTGCAGGAGTACGGATACGAGTTCATCGGCTTCCGCGACGGCTGGCGCGGTCCGCTCGAAGGGGACGTCGTCCCCCTCGACATCCCCGCCGTGCGGGGCATCCTGCCGCGCGGCGGCACCATCCTCGGCTCCTCGCGCACCAACCCGTTCAAGACGGAGAACGGGGTCCGCGGCATCAAGGAGAACCTCGCCAAGTACGAGGTGGACGCGCTGATCGCGATCGGCGGCGAGGACACCCTCGGGGTGGCGGCCCGTCTGCACGGGGAGTTCGGAGTGCCCTGCGTCGGGGTCCCGAAGACCATCGACAACGACCTGTCGGCCACCGACTACACCTTCGGTTTCGACACCGCCGTCGGCATCGCCACCGAGGCCATCGACCGGCTGCACACCACCGCCGAGTCCCACATGCGGGTCCTGGTGGTGGAGGTGATGGGCCGGCACGCCGGCTGGATCGCCCTGCACTCGGGGCTCGCGGGCGGCGCGAACGTCATCCTCATCCCCGAGCAGCGCTTCGACATCGACCAGGTCTGCGCCTGGGTGACCTCCCGGTTCAAGGCGAGTTACGCGCCGATCGTGGTGGTGGCCGAAGGGGCCATGCCCAAGGACGGCGAGATGGTCCTGAAGGACGCGACGAAGGACTCCTTCGGGCACGTCCGGCTGTCCGGTGTCGGCGAATGGCTGGCCAAGGAGATCGAGGCCCGCACCGGCAAGGAGGCCCGGACCACCGTCCTCGGCCACGTCCAGCGGGGCGGCACGCCCAGTGCGTACGACCGGTGGCTGGCGACCCGCTTCGGGCTGCACGCGATCGACGCGGTGCGCGACGGGGACTTCGGGAAGATGGTGGCGCTGCAGGGCACGGACGTGGTGCGGGTGCCGATCGCGGAGGCGACGTCGAAGCTGAAGACGGTGGATCCGGAGCTGTACCGGGAGGCCGGGGTGTTCTTCGGCTGAGCCGCGACGCGGGACGCTGCCACGGGTCGTATCGTGACGATTCGAGCCGTACGACCTGTGGGAGCGACCGTGGAGATCCTGGCATTCGGCGTGCAGGCGGACGAGAAGCCGCTTCTCGAGAAGGCGTTCACCGGCCGGCACGAGGTCCGCTGCCTGGACGTCTTCCTGGGCGAGGACACCGCGCCGATCGCGGCCGGCTACGAGATCGTCTCCTCCAGCGTGAACGCGGACCTCAACGGGCGGGTCCTGCACACCCTGGCGGACGGCGGGACGAAGATGATCGCCCAGCGGTCCACCGGCTTCAACAACATCGACCTGGACGTCGCCCGCCGGCTCGGGCTGACCGTCAGCCGCGTCTCCTACTACTCCCCCTACTCGGTGGCCGAGTTCGCCTGGACCCTGGCGATGGCCGTCAACCGCAACATCGTCCGCGCCTCGAACCGCACCCGGGACTTCGACTTCCGGCTGAACGGCCTGATGGGCCGGGACATGCGGGGCCGCACCGTGGGCGTCCTGGGCACCGGGAAGATCGGCGAGGCCTTCACCCGGATCGCGGCCGGCTTCGGCATGAACCTGCTGGGCTGGGACGTGGCGGAGAACCCGGCCTGTGTGGAGCTGGGCATGAAGTACGTGGACAAGGAAGCCCTGTTCGCGCTCTCCGACCTGATCAGCCTGCACGTACCGCTGCTGGACTCCACGCACCACCTCATCGACGCGAAGGCGCTGCGGACGATGAAGGACGACGCGATCCTGGTGAACTCCAGCCGCGGCGGCCTGGTGGACACGGAGGCGCTGGTCGCCGAACTGCGGGCGGGCCGGTTCGCGGGGGTCGGGCTGGACGTGTACGAGGCGGAGAGCGGGCTCTTCTTCACGGACCGGTCGCTGGGGGTGGTGGAGGACGACACGTTGGCGCGGTTGATGACGTTTCCGAACGTGGTGGTCACTTCGCACCAGGCGTATTACACGCACGACGCGGTCGGCCAGATCATCGATGCGACGGTCCGGAACGTGGCGGACTACCTGGCAGGCCGGCACAGCGAAAACACGCTCTCGCCGGCATGACCCGCTGCGTCGTACCGTGCGGCGCCGTTGCCGGGGGCGCTGCCCCCGGACCCCCGCGCCTCAAACGCCGGCGGGGCTGGGTGGGCGTTTGAGGTGCGGGGTCCGGGGCGGAGCTCCGGTTCGGGAAGGGGCGGGGAGGGGAAAAGGCCCCGCAGGGCTACGCCGGGGTTCGGGTGGTTACGCCCGACAGCAGGTCGCGGAGGAGGTCCGCGCCGCGGAGGGTGAGGACCGATTCCGGGTGGAACTGGACGCCCGCGAAGCCGGGGCCCCGTAGCGCGTGCACCTCCCCGGTGCCGGGATCGCGGGACACCTCCACCCCCCGCTCCACCAGGCGCCCGGCCAGCACCGCGTCGCAGGCGGCCGCATACGTGTTGTAGAAGCCGACCACCTCCGACCCCCCGAACAGGTCGATCCGGCTCTGCGCGCCCTGCGCCGGCTCCCGCTTCCGGACCAGCGGAAGCCCCAGCTCGGCCGCCAGCAGTTCATGGCCCAGGCAGACCCCGAGCAGGCCGTGCCGGTGTCCGGTCAGCAGCTCCGCGGCCAGGGCCCGCAGCAGCCGCATCTTCGGGTCCGCGGAGTCCGCCGGGTTCCCGGGGCCCGGGCCGAGGACCACCGGGCCCGGGTGGGCCAGGGCCGCGGCGCGCAGCTCCGGATCGTCGTAGCGGCGTACCGTCACGGTGAACCCGGCCACCCGCAGGACGTGCGCCAGCATCGCCGTGAAGGTGTCCTCCCCGTCCACCACCAGCGCATGACCCGCCGGCGCCGCCGGCCGCTCCTGCATCCGCAGCCAGAACGGGGCCAGGTCCGCCCGGCGCGCGGCGAGCGCCGCCTGGACCCGGGGGTCGTCCGCGAGCCGCCCGGCCCCCTCCCGGGAGGCCCGCGGGCCGGCCGGCCGGACCCCCAGCGCGGCCAGCACGCCGGCCGCCTTCGCATGGGTCTCGGCGACCTCCCCGGCCGGGTCGGAGTGCCGGACCAGGGTGGCGCCCACCCCCACCTTCAGGGTGCCGTCGGCGGCGATGTCGGCGGTCCGGATGAGGATGGGGGAGTCCAGGGTCTGGCCCCCGGCCGCGTCCCGGCCGAGCAGGGCCAGCGCCCCCGCGTAGTAGCCCCGCCCGTCCCCGTCCCCGCGGGGCTCGTACCGCTCGATCACCCGGCAGGCGTTCTCCACCGGCGAGCCGGTCACGGTGGCCGCGAACATGGTCTCCTTCAGGACCTCCCGCACGTCCAGCGAGGAGCGCCCGCGCAGCTCGTACTCGGTGTGCGCCAGGTGGGACATCTCCTTCAGGCGCGGCCCGACCACCACCCCGCCCCGGTCGCCGACCGTGCACATCATCTTCAGTTCCTCGTCGACCACCATGGAGAGCTCCTCGGTCTCCTTGCGGTCCGCGAGGAAGGCCAGCAGCGAGTCCACCGAGGGCCCCTCGGCCGGATAGCGGTAGGTCCCGCTGATCGGGTTCATCACGACGGTCCCGCCGGACATCCGGACGTGCACCTCCGGGCTGGCCCCGACCAGCGTCCGTGCGCCCGTGTGCACGACGTACGTCCAGTACGCCCCGCGCTCGGCGGTCAGCAGCCGGCGGAACAGGGCCAGCGCGTCGGCCCGGCCGAAGCCCTCGATCCGGCCCCGGTAGGTGCGCCGGATGACGAAGTTGGCGCCCTCGCCGCGGCCGATCTCGTCCTCGATCACCCGCTCGACGGTGGACGCGTACTCCTCGTCGCCGACGTCGAAGGCGCCCCCGGTGACCGTGACCGGGTGCGCGGGCAGCGCGGCCAGGGCCTCGGCGAGCGGGATCCCGTACGCCTCCTCGGCGACCAGCACGCTCAGCGGGGTCCCGTCGTCGCGTACGTCGAATCCGCGCTCGCGGATCTGCCGGAACGGGACCAGGGCCAGGGTGGGCAGCTCGCCGACGGGCAGGTCGGCCAGCCGGTCCGCCTCGTGGACGGGGCCGACGAGCACCTCGACGGTGTCGTGGTCGCGGCCGGGGGTGCGCCGCCGGAGCAGGGCGAAGGGCGGGCAGCCGGGGTCGAGCAGCCGGCTGAGGGGGCTGTCGGTCATGGGGGCGGGTTCCTTCCGGAGGAGGATGGAGAGGAACGGCCCCGGACAAGCAGAAAGGCCGCCCTCGGGCGGCCTTCGCGTCGGTATCGGGTACGCGCAGTCAGTGGGCCGCCGGATGAGCGGTCCACCACCAGTTCTGGGTCGAATGCGCGAACATGCCGCAAACCCTACATGGACATCGGTGTGACCTGACAGACATGCGTCTCACGTTGTGGGCAGCGGGCCGGACCGCGACATTCAGCCCGTAATGTTTACGAGGTGACCGTGAACGCAGAAACCCAAGCCCCCGCCGCCAAGGCGACCTGGCGAGATCTTCCCGCGGCGCAGCAGCCTTCGTACCCCGATGCCGAGGCTCTGCGCGCTGTCGTCGCGGACCTCGAGTCGTATCCTCCGCTCGTTTTCGCGGGTGAGTGCGACCAGCTGCGCGCCCGTCTGGGAGCCGTCGCCAAGGGCGAGGCGTTCCTGCTCCAGGGCGGCGACTGTGCCGAGGCCTTCGATGCCGTGTCCGCCGACCACATCCGAGCCAAGCTGAAGACGCTGCTGCAGATGTCGGCCGTCCTGACCTACGCGGCCTCCGTGCCCGTGGTCAAGGTCGGCCGGATCGCCGGCCAGTACTCCAAGCCGCGCTCCAAGGACACCGAGACCCGCGACGGCGTGACCCTGCCGACCTACCGCGGCGACTCGGTCAACGGCTTCGCCTTCACCGAAGAGGCCCGCGTCCCGGACCCGGAGCGGCTGAAGCGGATGTACCACGCCTCCGCCTCCACGCTGAACCTGGTGCGCGCCTTCACCACCGGTGGCTACGCCGACCTGCGCCAGGTGCACGCCTGGAACCAGGACTTCGTGAAGTCCTCCCCGTCCGGGCAGCGCTACGAGCAGCTCGCGCGGGAGATCGACAACGCGCTGAACTTCATGAAGGCCTGTGGCACCGACCCGGCCGAGTTCAAGGCGGTCGAGTTCTACGCCTCGCACGAGGCGCTGCTCCTCGACTACGAGGGTGCGCTGACCCGCACCGACTCGCGGACCGGCAAGCTGTACGACACCTCCGGCCACATGGTGTGGATCGGTGAGCGCACCCGCCAGCTGGACCACGCGCACATCGAGTTCTGCTCGCAGATCGCCAACCCGATCGGCATCAAGCTCGGCCCCACCACCACCGTGGACGAGGCCCTGACGTACATCGACCGGCTGGACCCGGAGCGTCAGCCGGGCCGGCTGACCTTCGTCGTCCGGATGGGCGCCGACAAGGTCCGCGACAAGCTCCCCGAGCTGGTCGAGAAGGTCACCGCCTCCGGTGCCACCGTGGCCTGGGTGACCGACCCGATGCACGGCAACACCTTCGAGGCCGCCTCCGGCCACAAGACCCGCCGCTTCGACGACGTGCTCGACGAGGTCAAGGGCTTCTTCGAGGTCCACAAGGCGCTGGGCACCCACCCGGGCGGCATCCACGTCGAGCTCACCGGTGACGACGTCACCGAGTGCGTGGGCGGCGGCGACGAGATCTTCGTCGACGACCTGCACCAGCGCTACGAGACGGCCTGCGACCCGCGGCTCAACCGCAGCCAGTCCCTGGACCTGGCGTTCCTGGTCGCCGAGATGTACCGCGATCAGTAAGTACTTTCCTACGACTGTGGGGCGTGGATCTGTGATCCGCGCCCCACAGTCGTATTCAGGTCTTTTAGGTGACCCTAACTTTGGGTACGGTTAGGTAAGCCTCACCAAAAGGGGATGGCTCGCACGACCCGTTCCTGCCCGGGAGGTGAACCGCGTGTACGTCTGCTCTTGCTTCGGTATCACCGACCAGCAGGTCAAGGAACACGCGGCTGCCGGGGCCTGCACCCCCCGCCAGATAGCCTCGGCCACCAAGGCCGGCACGGACTGCGGATCCTGCGTACGCACCATCCAGGGCCTCCTCGGCCGGGGCGCGTGCCCGCGCCGCGAGCTGCTGGAGAGGGGCAAGACCCCGGCCGTCGCCCTGGCCCCGGAGTCCGAGCTGGCCGGCGCGGCCTAGCTATTCCGGCTGCTCGACCAGCTGCGCGATGTAGAGCGGCTCACCGAGGGTCTCGATGAGCTCCAGCTGGGTGTCGAGGTAGTCGATGTGGTGCTCCTCGTCGGCGAGGATCTCCTCGAAGAGGCGGGCGGAGGTCACGTCCCCCTTGCCGCGCATCACCTCGATCCCGCGCTTGAGCCGGTCGATCGCCTCGACCTCGACCTGCCGGTCGGCCTGGAACATCTCGGTGAGGGTCTGGCCGACCCGGACGTGGAAGAGCCGCTGGTAGTTCGGTAGCCCGTCCAGCATGAGGATGCGCTCGGTGAGCTTGTCCGCGTGCTTCATCTCGTCGATGGATTCTTCACGCGTGTACTTGGCGAGCTTCGTCCAGCCCTTGTTGTCCTGGATGCGGTAGTGCAGCCAGTACTGGTTGATCGCCGTCAGCTCACCGGTGAGCTGTTCGTTCAGAAACTCGAGGACCTCGGGGTCGCCCTGCATCGCAGAGGCTCCTTCCAAGCAAGAGAACCGGCAGGTGCGCGCATCCTTGCACCGCTGCCGGGGGTCGTCCAGTAAGTGCCTCCTTAGTAGGAGTTGCCCGAATCAGGGCTAAACCTGGTCATGACCACCCTTGCCAGTCTGTCACCATGGAGTCATGGGTCAGCCGGAAAGCCGGGAATCTCCGGGAGCAGAGCAGCTGGAGCTTCCTCCGGGGCAGCGGCTGCAACGCGGCTGGCCGGTGACGCACTACGGTCCGGTGCCCAAGTTCAAGCCCGACCGGTGGGAGTTCCGGGTCTTCGGCGCCACCGCCGACGGTGAGAAACACTGCTGGAACCACGAGGAGTTCTCGGCGCTGCCGTTCGCCTCGGTGGTCGCGGATCTGCACTGCGTTACGAAGTTCAGCATGCCGGGGGCCGAATGGGGCGGTGTGCTCGCGCGTACCGTGCTGGAGCTCGCCCCGCCGTCGCCGCAGGTCACCCATGTCATGGTGTGGGCCGAGTACGGCTTCAGCTCCAACATGCGGCTGTCGGACTTCGCTTCGGAGCGGACGGTCTTCGCCACCCACCAGGGGGGTGAACTGCTGACCGCGGAGCACGGGTTCCCGCTGCGGCTGGTGGTTCCGCACCTGTACGCCTGGAAGGGGCCCAAGTGGGTCCGCGGCGTGGAGTACATGACCGCCGACCGCCGCGGCTTCTGGGAGGAGCGCGGCTACCACAACATCGGCGACCCCTGGCGCGAGCAGCGCTACTCGTACCAGGAGGAGCCGGGGGACGGTCCCGAACTGTAGTTCTCAGTGGTACTGGTGGACCACGGCGTGACCCTTGCCGCGGCCGATCATCCACTTGTTGACGGGCACCGTGATCACGAAGGCGGCCGCCAGGGCGATCGCCAGCACGATCCAGAACAGCGGCGCCGACAGGTGCGCGTCCATGGCCCCGGGCCACAGGGCGATCACGCTGTTGTCGATCAGCTCCATCACCGCGATGGACAGAGTGTCGGCGGCCAGCGCCACCCGGACGGCGGTGCGGAAGTCCACGCCGGCGCTCAGGATGCCGCGCAGGGTGAAGGCGTAGCCGAAGAAGAACGCCAGGACGATCGCCAGGACCATGGTGGGGACGTTTCCCCAGCCCAGCGCGGTGCCGATGACCATCCCCAGCACCTCGCCGATGGCGCAGCCGGTGAGGCAGTGCAGGGTGGCCTTCGCCGCCATGGCCCAGCTGACCTTGCCGTGGCCGTGGTGGCCCTGGTGGCCCTGGTGGCCGTCGTGGCCGTCGTGCGTGTCGTGTCCGTGGTGCGCGTTGTGCTCGTGATGTGCATGGTGTGCGTGGTCCATCGGAACCCCCTGGGAACGCCGGAGCAACGGTCCTGTCGGATACCCAGAACCGTATACCCCCCAGGGGTATTCCTCAAGGGATCACCCCAGGCCGCGCAGCTCCTTCAGCAGGGCCACGTCCGCCGCGTGCCCCTCCTTGCCGCCCGGCGTCTCGATGATCAGCGGTACGCCGTCCATCTCGGCGTGCGTGAACAGCTCGGCGAAGGCCTCGCGCCCGATGTGCCCGGCGCCGATGTTCGCGTGCCGGTCCTTGTGCGCGCCCACGCCCTCCTTGGAGTCGTTGGCGTGGATCAGCTTCAGACGCCCCGCACCCACCGTCTCCACCAGCAGGTCCAGGGTCTCCTTGGTCCCGCCCGGCCCGGCCAGATCGTGGCCCGCCGCGAACACGTGGCAGGTGTCGAGGCAGATCCCGAGCTTCGGATGGGCGTCCAGCGCCTCGAAGTACGGCCCGAAGTCCCAGGTCCGCGAGCACAGCGAGGACCCCTGGCCGGCCGTGGACTCCAGCAGCAGGAACGGGTCGTCCTCGTGCGTCAGCTCGTCCAGCAGCGGCAGCATGTGCTCCCTGACCTGCGCGAGCGCCACCTCGCGCGGCCGCCCCCCGGTCGCGGAACCGGTGTGCACCACCACGCCCAGCGCGCCGATCTCCCGGCCCCGGCGCAGCGAATGCCGCAGCGACTCCACCGACTTCTCGACGGTCGCCTCCGTGTGCGAGCCGAAGTTGATCAGGTACGGCGCGTGCACGTACGCCGGGATGCCCTCGGCCGCGCACTGCGCGCGGAACAGCTCGTCCTGGGCCGGATTTCCGGCCGGGGTGGCCCAGCCGCGCGGGTTGGCCACGAAGACCTGCACGGCCTCAGCGCCCATCTCCCGGGCATAGCTCAGCCCGACCGAGGCGAGTCCGCCGGCGACGGGCACGTGCCCGCCCACTGGATTGCGTACGGCGTCGTTCACGTGCGGCTACAGCCCCTTGGTCCGGATGGTGATCGTGCTGCCCTCGGGGGCGGTCTGGCCGCCCGGCACCGACTGGCTGTCCACGGTGTTCGAGAAGGAGAGGAAGGGCCGGTCCACCTTCACCTTGAAGCCGGCGCCCTCCAGGGACCGCCGGGCCGTGTCCACATCCCGGCCGGTGACGTCCGGAACCTGGACCGCGCGGGGCCCCTTCGACACCGTCAGCGTCACCGTGTCCCCGGCCGCCGCCTGGGTGCCGGCCGCCACCGACTGGTTGGCGACCCGGCCGGCCGGCTCCGGCGAATTGACCTGCTCCGGCGCCAGCTCGACCTTCAGGCCGAGCCTCTCCAGACCCGACCGGGCCTGCTCCACGGACTGCCCGACGGTGCTCGGCACGGGCACCGGGCGGCCCTTGCTGACCACGATCGCGACCGCGGTGTCCGGGGCGCGCTTGTCGCCGGCCGCCGGATCGGTGTTGATCACGGCGCCCTGCGGGATGCCCTCGCTGAAGGCCTGGGTGACCATGCCGGGCGCCAGGCCGTCCTTGACCAGCTCGGCCTTGGCGGCCTCCAGCGGCTTGCCCTTCACGTTCGGTACGGACACGACCTCCGGCCCGCGCGAGACGATCAGGGTGACGGAGCCGTTCCCGCGGATCTGCTTCCCGGAGGCCGGGTCACTGCCCATCACGGTGCCGCGCTCGAAGGTGTCGCTGAACTTCTTGTCGATCCGCTTCACGCCCAGCCCGGACGCCGACAGCTGCTCCCGGGCCTGTGGCTCGGTCTTCCCCAGCAGGTGGGGGACCTGGGTGAACTGGCCGGAGCTGATGTACCAGACGCCGGTGCCCAGACCGAGGGCCAGCAGCACCCCGGCGACGGTCAGGAACAGGCCGCGCCGGGACGGGCGTACCGGCGGGGCCGCGGGCGGGTGCGGGGGCGGCGGCAGGGTCTCCAGCCGGGAGGTGTGCTGCGGCCGGTGCCGGGAGGGCACCGGCCGCGGGATCACCCCGGTGCGGTCCTCCGAAGCGGACCGGTCCTCGGCGCGCTCCTGCGGCGGTACGGCGTCCAGCTCGGCGTCGGTCAGCCCGGCGCGGGCTTCCCGGGCCAGGCCCAGCAGGACCACCGCGTCGTGCGGGCGCAGCTCGGGGGAGCGGGCGGTGGCGTGCGCGACCAGCCCGTCCAGGCCGGCCGGGAGGCCGGGCACGGCGGCGGAGGGCGGCGGCACGTCCTCGTGCAGGTGCTGGTAGAGCACCTGGGCCGGGGTGCCGCCGGTGCGCGGTTTCGCGCCGGTGAGCATCTCGTACAGGACGACACCGCAGGCGTAGACGTCGACGCGGGTGTCGGTGGCGCCGTTCTCGATCTGCTCCGGGGCGAGGTAGGAGACGGTGCCGAGGACCGAGCCGGTGGTGTTCGTGACCGAGTCCACGCTGCGGACCAGCCCGAAATCGGCGACCTTGACCCGGCCGTCGTCGCCGATCAGCACGTTCTCGGGCTTCATGTCCCGGTGCACGAACCCGGCCCGGTGGGCGGCGCCGAGGGCGGCGAGGACGGGCTCCAGGATGTCCAGTGCGGCCCGGGGGCGGAGCGCGCCGCGCTCCCGGAGCACATCGCGCAGGGTGCAGCCGGAGACGTACTCCATGGCGAGGTAGACGTAGCCGCCGTCGGTGCCCTGGTCGAACACGGCGACCACGTTGGGGTGGGCGAGCCGGGCCACGGACTTCGCCTCCAGGATGAACCGGTCGACGAACCCGTGGTCGGCGGCGAGTGCCGGGTGCATCACCTTGAGGGCGAGGACGCGGTCCAGGCGGGTGTCGAGGGCGCGGTAGACCGTGGCCATGCCGCCGACCGCGATGCGGGCGTCGATGCGGTAGCGGCTGTCGAGCAGGCGCCCGACGAGGGGGTCATCCAGGGTCGTATCCACCCGGCGATTCTACGAGCGCCGGGTGCGGGCCCTGCCCGGCCGGGTGCCCTTGCAGCGCAGCTGTGACGTGGCTGCCGCCCGGCCGCCGCTGCGCGGGCCTGTCCCCCCTACCCGCCCCTTCCCCCTGTGCCTGATATGCGGCTCCGCCGCGTGGGGGGGCTCCGCCCCGGACCCCGCGCCTCGAACGCCGACGGGGCTGGATTTTCCAGCCCGTCCGGCGTTTGAGGACCGGGTCCGGGCAGAGCCCGGTTTCGGGAAGGGGCGGGGTGGGGGAAAGCTCCGCGCAGCGGCCGCCCGGGCCCCGCGGTCGGGCCCCCGGGCCGGTCAGAACGCCGGGCGTTCCGGGTCCAGGGTGGCGCGCCCCTCGGTGGGGGAGGACGCCTCGGCGAAGCGGCGGGGCGGGATGCGGCCCGCGCGGTGGGCCAGCCGGCCCGCCGAGACCGCGTCCCGCATCGCCGCGGCCATGAGCACCGGCTCCTGCGCCCGGGTCACCGCAGACGCCAGCATCACCGCCGCACACCCCAGCTCCATCGCCAGGGCCGCATCCGAAGCGGTCCCGGCACCGGCGTCCAGGATCACCGGCACCCCCGCCCGCTCCACGATCAGCTCGAAGTTGTGCGGATTGCGGATGCCGAGCCCGGACCCGATCGGCGAACCGAGCGGCATGATCGCCGCGCAGCCCACGTCCTCCAGCTTCCGCGCCAGCACGGGATCGTCGTTCGTGTACGGCAGGACCGTGAAGCCGTCGTCGACCAGGGTCTCCGCCGCGTCCAGCAGCTCCACCCCGTCCGGCAGGAGCGTCCGCTCGTCCGCGACGACCTCCAGCTTGATCCAGTCGGTGCCGAGGGCTTCCCGGGCCAGCCGGGCGGTCAGGACGGCCTCGCCCGCCGTGAAGCAGCCCGCGGTGTTCGGCAGGACGGCGATGCCGAGCCGGGTCAGGACGGAGAGCACGGAGCCCTGGACCGTGGGGTCCAGGCGCCGCATCGCCACCGTGGTGAGTTCCGTGCCCGAGGCGACCAGCGCGCGTTCCAGGACGTCCAGGCTGGGCGCCCCGCCGGTGCCCATGATCAGCCGGGAGGAGAAGGTGCGGCCGCCCAGGGTGAACAGATCGTCTGCCATGTCCTCAGCCTCCCTGGACCGCGGTGAGCACCTCGACGCGGTCACCCTCGCCGAGTGCGGTCGCGGGCCACTGCCCGCGCGGTACGACGGTTTCGTTGAGCGCCGCCGCGACCCCCGACGGGGCCTTGGTGAGGCCGGCCACCACCAGGTCCAGGGTGGTGCCGGCGGCGACCTCGCGCGGCTCGCCGTTGACGGAGACGGTCATGCGTACGGTCATGCGTACGACTCCTCTCGGACGGACGAGAACCGGCGGGGGGTGAACGGGCGGGCCGCCTCGGGGAGTTGCCCGGTGGCCAGGAGCTCCGCCATCACGTCCCCGGTCACCGGCGTGAGCAGGACCCCGTTGCGGTAGTGGCCGGTGGCCAGGTGCAGGCCCGGCAGGTCGGTGGGGCCGAGCAGCGGGGCGTTGTCGGGGGTGCCGGGCCGCAGCCCGGCCCGGGTTTCGGTGAGCGGGAGTTCGGTGATGCCGGGTACCAGCTCGTGGGCGTCCCGCAGCAGCTCGTACACCCCGCCCGCGGTGACCGTGGTGTCCCAGCCGAGTTCCTCGCTGGTGGCGCCCACGACGAGTTCGCCGTTCTCGCGCGGGACCAGGTACACGTGGCTGCCGCGGACCACCGCCCGTACCGTCCGGGACAGGAACGGCGCGTACGCGGCGGGTACCGACAGCCGCAGCACCTGGCCCTTCACCGGGCGGACCGGGGGGACGGCCCCCACCGGTACGCCGGCCAGCCGGCCGCTGAGGCTGCCGGCCGCCAGGACGACCTGGCCGGCGGTGAGCTGGGTGCCGTCGTCGAGGACGGCACCGGCCGCCCGGTCGGCGGTCACCGTCAGGCGTTCGGCGTTCGCCCGGTGGAAGACCACGCCGGCGCGCTCGCAGGCGGCCAGCAGGGCGGCGGCCAGCCGGCGCGGGTCCACCTGGTGGTCGCCGTCGACGCGCAGTCCGCCGCGCACGCCGGGAGCCAGCATGGGCTCCAGGCGGCGGCATTCGCGGCCGGTCAGCCACTCGGACTCCAGGCCGCAGCGCTGCTGCAGGGCGTGGAGTTCGCGCAGGTGGAGCCGGTCGTCGGAGTCCAGGGCGACGGACAGGGTGCCGCAGGCCCGGTAGCCGATGTCCAGGCCCCCGCTGGCCTCGGCGAGTTCGGCGGCGAAGGCCTCGTACCGGGCGGCGGAGGCGGTGTTGAGGGCGAGCAGGGTCTCCTCGCCGTAGTGCAGTTCGGTGACGGCGGCCAGCATGCCGGCCGCGACCTGGGCGGCTCCGCCGCCGGGCGCCGGGTCGGCGAGGGCGACGGTCAGGCCGCGGCGGGCGGTCCGCCAGGCCGTGACCAGCCCGATGATCCCGCCCCCGATGACGAGGACGTCCGACCTGTGGGTGGATGAGTGCATGGGCGTCCAGCCCCTCCCTTCGCCGGCATGATCCGGATCAGGTTCGTACGGTCGGAGGCCGTCCAGCCTCCCTCTCAGCCCGGTGCGTCCGGACTCCCGCGGATGGGTACGGTGGCCAGACTAACCCCCGCCCCGAGGGCCGGGTAAGGCCGCCCGTTCCTGATGTGGCGTCAGGTAGTTAGGGTGTGCGGCGTGAACGATCAGACGGAACAGATCGAACGGGCCGAAGAGAACACCGCCCCGGCCGGCGTGGTGATCGTCGGTGCCGGAATGGCCGGTGTGCAGACGGCGGTCGCCCTCCGCGAGGCGGGCTACGGCGGCCCGGTCGTCCTGCTGGGCGCCGAACCGCACCAGCCCTACGACCGCCCCCCGCTGTCCAAGGCCGTGCTGCTCGGCACGGCCGAGGGCTCCGCCTTCGAGGTCGACTTCGAAGACCTCGGCATCGAGCTCCGGCTCGGCGTGGAGGTCACCGGGGTGCGCGCGGCCGACCGGGAGGTCGACACGGCCGCCGGACCGGTTCCGTACGGCGACGCCCTGGTCCTCGCCACCGGCGCCGAACCGCTGACCCTGCCCGGCAGCGAAGGCGTCCCCGGAGTCCACCTGCTGCGCACCCTGGACGACGCGGAGCGGCTGCGTCCGGTGCTGGCCGCGGCTCCGGAGGTGGTGGTCGTCGGAGCGGGCTGGATCGGCGCCGAGTTCGCCACCGCCGCCCGGGAGGCCGGCTGCGCGGTCACCGTGGTCGAAGCCGCGGACCGGGTGCTGCCCGGCGCCCTCCCGGCCGAGGTCGCCGCCCCGATGGCCCGCTGGTACGCCGAGGCCGGCGCCCGGCTGCTCACCGACGCCCGGGTCGCCTCCGTCGAGCCGGGCCTGGTCCGGCTCGCGGACGGCCGCGAGCTGCCGGCCGGCGCGGTGGTCGTCGGCATCGGGGCCCGCCCCGCGACGGGCTGGCTGACCGGCTCGGGCGTGGCCCTCGGCCCGGACGGCTCCGTCACCGCGGACGACCGGCTGCGCACCTCCCTGCCCGGCGTGTACGCGGTGGGCGACTGCGCCTCCTTCCCGTCCGCGCGGTACGCCGCCCGGCTGCTGGTGCACCACTGGGACAACGCCCTCCAGGGCCCGCGCACCGTCGCCGCCAACATCCTCGGCGCGGACCTGGCCTACGACCCGGTGCCGTACTTCTGGTCCGAGCAGTTCGGCCGCTTCGTCCAGTACGCCGGCCACCACGCCGCCGCCGACACCCTGCTGTGGCGGGGCGACCCGGCCGAGCCGGCCTGGTCGGTGTGCTGGCTGCGGGACGGCGCCCTGACCGCCGTACTGGCCGTGGGCCGCCCGCGGGACCTGGCGCAGGGGCGCCGCCTGATCGAGTCCGGCGCCGCCGTGGACCCGGCCAAGGCCGCCGACCCCGGCGTTGCCCTGAAATCGGCGGTGCTCTGACGGCCCGCCGAGGCCCCTCCCACGGGGCTTCACGCCCGGGCACAGCCACGGACGCGCCGCCCGGCTACCGACTGTCGGTCCGGGATGGCAGGCTTGTCCCGTGACCGAGATTGACGCAAAGATCGATGCTCTCGTCCCCGAGTGGCTCTACCTCCCCGACATCGCCGAAATGCTCGACGTCGAGGTGACCAGAGTCCGCCAGCTGGTCAAGGAGGGCCAGCTCATCGCCGTACGGCGTGGTGAGAACCGCGCCCTGCAGGTGCCTGCCGCCTTCATCGACGGCGACAAGGTGGTCAAGGGCCTCGCCGGCACCCTGACCCTGCTCCGGGACGACGGCTTCACCGACGAAGAGATGCTGGAGTGGCTCTTCACCGCGGATCCGACCCTGCCCGGCACCCCCGCGCAGGCGCTCAGCGAGAATCGCGGCACGGAGGTGAAGCGCCGCGCCCAGGCGCTCGCCGTCTGATCCGACTGTTCGATCCGCTCCACGCGGTGTACGGGCTCCAGCGGGTGCCCGTACACCGCCCACCCGGGGGGTTTTCCCATGTCCTTGGCCGACGCACGGCTCTACCTCTGCACCGATGCCCGCAAGCGCCAGGGTGACCTGCCCGAGTTCCTGGACGCCGTCCTCGCGGGCGGCGTGGACATCGTCCAGCTCCGCGACAAGGGCATGGAGGCGGGCGAGGAGCTGGAGCACCTCCAGGTCTTCGCTGAGGCCGCCCGCCGGCACGGCAAGCTCCTCGCGGTGAACGACCGGGCGGACGTCGCCCACGCCATCGGCTCCGACGTGCTGCACCTCGGCCAGGGCGACATCCCCGTCCCGGCCGCCCGCGCGATCCTGCCCCCCGGCGTGCTCATCGGCCGGTCCTGCCACGCCGAGGCCGAGGTGGACGCCGCCGTCGCCGAGGCCGGCGTGGACTACTTCTGCACCGGCCCCTGCTGGCCCACCCCGACCAAGCCGGGCCGGTACGCCCCCGGCCTCGGGCTCGTCCGGTACGCGGCCTCCCTCGAGCAGGACCGCCCCTGGTTCGCCATCGGCGGCATCGACGCCTCCAACCTGGACGAAGTGCTGGACGCCGGCGCCACCCGCGTGGTCGTCGTCCGGGCCCTCACCGAGGCCGAGGACCCCGGCGCCGCCGCGGCCGGCCTCGCCAAGCGGGTCCGCGAGCGCCTCGCCTAGCGGGCCTGCTGCGGAAGGTGTCCAAAAACGTGTCCAATGGATGGACGCGGCTTCGGCGTGCCGGAGCGCCCGTCTAACCTGCCCGTATGGCCCTTGGTACCGCTTCGACCTGGACAGACCGTGCACGCACGGTCCATGACCTGCTCGCGTCCGGCACGCCCTCGTACTCCTTCGAGTTCTGGGCCCCCAAGACCGAGAAGGGCGAACGGAACCTCTGGAACGCGCTCCGCAGGGTCGAGGCGGTCGCCCCGAGCTTCGTCTCGGTGACCTACGGAGCCGGCGGCTCCACCCGCGGCGGCACCGTCAAGGCCACCCAGGAGATCGCCGAGGACACCACCCTCACCCCGGTCGCGCACCTGACCGCCGTGGACCACTCCATCGCCGAGCTGCGCCACGTCATCGGCCAGTTCGCCGACGCCGGCATCCGCAACATGCTCGCCCTGCGCGGCGACCCGCCGGGCGACCCGATGGGCGAGTGGGTTCCGCACCCGGACGGCGTGCTCTACGCCGCCGACCTGGTCCGGCTGCTCAAGGAGTCCGGCGATTTCTGCGTCGGCGTCGCGGCCTTCCCCGAGATGCACCCGCGCTCCTCGGACTGGGATACGGACATCCGGCACTTCGTGGACAAGTGCCGCGCCGGGGCCGACTATGCGATCACCCAGATGTTCTTCGATCCGGAGAATTATCTGCGGCTCCGCGACAGCGTCCAGAAGGCCGGCTGCGAGACCCCGATCATCCCTGAGGTCATGCCTGTTGTGGGCATCAAGCAGCTCGACCGGCTGCCGCAGCTCAGCACCGCAGTCTTCCCCCCGCACGTGAAAGAGCGCATGCTCGCGGTCAAGGACGATCCCGCCGCTGTACGCTCCATTGGCATCGAGTTCGCCACGGAGTTCTGCGCGCGGCTGCTGTCCGAGGGTGTCCCGGGGCTGCACTTCATCACGCTGAACAATTCCACGGCGACTCTCGAGATCTACGAGAACCTCGGCCTGCACCAGCGGGCCTAGACCGGCCGCACCCCGTCGGCGGCCGTAGCGAGAGGGGCCAGGCATGGGGATGTACGTCCTCTACGGCGCATTCGGCTTGGTCGCGTTGTGGCTGCTCGCCGAGGTCCTGCTGCAGTACAAGGCCCGGCTGCGCTGGCGTCTGCTCGCTTTCGCCGGGTTCCTGGGCGTGGTCGCCGGAGTGATCCTGCCCTCGGTGCCGGTCATCGGCGCCGGCGCGGCCGCCTTCGCCCTGGGCCAGACCCTGGTGACCCTCTCCTTCCGCAAGGGCTTCGTGGCGGGCTGGGCGCTGCGCCGCGGCGAGGAGGTCCCCGAAGCCGAGGAGCCGCCCACCAGGCGCCGCCGGGGCGCGCCGGCAGCCCGCCGGGAGCCCGCACTGCAGGTCTCCGGGCTCGCGTACGAGGCGCCGAGCGCCCCGGCCCGGCCCGTGGTGGCGGACGGGGACGGGCCGGACCCGGTGTTCTTCAGCCCGCAGCCGCTGCCCGAGGACACGGGCTCGTACGGCATCCAGAGCTTCCAGGACCAGGGCGGCCAAGGCGGCCAGGGGCAGGGCTACGCCTCCGGGGGCTTCGCGCCCGGCGGGTTCGCCCCGGCGCCCGATCCCTCGCAGACCGCCCCGTTCGCCTCCCCCTTCGGCACCGGCGAGCAGGACGCCCACCAGTACGCGGCCTACTACGACCCGCAGACCCAGGGCGGCACCGGCCAGTACGACTATTCGGGCGGCTACCAGACCGGCGGCGAGCAGCAGGTGTACGCGGCCTACTCCGACCCGTACATCGGCACCGCGGGCGTCGCCCAGCCCCAGGCCTACGGCTACGCCGACCCCTACACCCAGGGCCAGTACGCCATGGACACCCCGCCCGGCGGCGTCTGGGTCCCGCAGCAGCGGTCGGACGAGGCGCAGGCCTACCCGCAGCAGCCCTGGACGGGGCAGGAGCAGCAGCAGTACCAGCAGCAGTACGACCCCCAGGGCTACCCGTACCAGGGGACCGGCGAGTACGAGCAGTACCGGTACTGACTGCGGCCTGTACCGGCTGCCGGGCTACCGGCTCGATCCGTACCGGCTCGGTCCGTACTGGCTCGGTCCGTACCGGCTGGGTCCGTACCCGCCTGCCGGCTCACTGGGAGCCGCGGAACCCGGCCCCTTCCATGATCAGCCCGGCCACCAGTGCCCCGGTCATCCCCGCATGCGGGAGACCGCCGCCGGGGTGTGCCCAGCCGCCCGCCAGGTACAGCCCGGAGAGGGCGGTGCTGTTGGCCGGGTAGAGCAGCCGGCCCCCGGCCCCCGCGAGAGCGGGCAGCGGCACGGCACCGGCCACCGCACCGGTGGCCTGGGCCACCTGCACCGGAGTCCGCGCCTCGTGCCACAGCAGCCGCTGCTGGAGGTCGGGGACGACCAGCGCGGCCGCTTCCAGCAGCCGTTCGGCGTGCGGACGGGCCACCGAGGGCTCCGACCAGTCGATCACCCCGTGCGGGGCGCAGACGGCCTGCACGGTGACCGCCTCGTGCTCCTCGTCGGGCCGGGTGGCGGGGTCGTCCGGCCGGAGCACGGTCAGGTCGGGGGCGGTGCCGCGGCTGTACAGCCGGGTGCGGTGTGCGGTGCCCGCAGGGCGGGCGCCGCGGAGCGCCAGGAACAGGGTGAACCGGCTGGTTCCGCCCGGGCCGCCGCGGGCCGGGACCCCGTCCGCGGGCAAGGGCACGGACGGCGCCGGAAGCTGTCCGGGGTCGATCCCGCAGACCACCGAGTCGGCCGCCACCTCGGTGCCGTCGGCCAGCAGCAGCCCGGCCGCCCGGCCCTCCCGCGCGAGCACCTCCCGGACCTCCGCGCCGAAGGCGAACTCGACCTTCCGTTCCAGGCAGCGCTCGTACACGGCGGTGGCCAGCGCCCGCATGCCGCCGCGTACGTACCAGCTGCCGAAGGTCTGCTCCATGTACGGCAGGACGGTGGCGGACCCGGGTGCCGTGGCGGGGTCCAGCCCGTACTCGGTGACCAGGCCGGTGAGGAGTTCGCCGAGGGCGCCGCCCAGCTCGCGGTCGGCGATCTCCGCCAGGGTCGGCGGTCGGCGGCGCAGCAGGCCGCTCTTGCGCAGGGCGGGGTAGGGGTCGGTGCCCAGGGCGGCCGGCCGGCCGGGGTGCAGCGGCTCCTCCAGCAGCGGGCGGCGGGTGGCGTCCCAGACGTCCCGGGCCCGGCTCAGCAGGCCGTTCCAGCGGTCGCCGGAGCCCGGACCGAAGGCTTGGTCGAGGGCGGCGGCGACGCCGCCGTGGGAGGCGCCGGGGAGGGTGACGTCGATGCCGTAGTCGGGCAGGAGGTGCCGGACGGCCGGGTTCACCTGCACCATGTCCACGCACTGTTCCAGGGGCCGCTTGCCGGTCTTGACGAACAGGTCGCGGTAGACGGCGGGGAGGTGCAGCAGGCCCGGCCCGGTGTCGAAGGCGAAGCCGTCGCGTTCGTACCGTCCGAGCGAGCCGCCGTACGTTTCCGAGCGCTCGTACACCGTCACCCGGTGCCCTGCCACGGCCAGCCGGGCGGCCGCCGCCATCGCGCCCATGCCGGCGCCGATTACCGCAATTCGTGCCATGCGGTGACCTTATCGAGCCAGGTCAGCCCGGGGGCGACCCGGTCCGTTCGTGGGCTTCGGCCTTCGCCTCGGCGGCGAGGTGTTTCTCCTCGCGGCGCTGGGCGCGGCGGCGCAGGAAGCGGCGGATCCGGGCCCAGAGGTAGACCAGCAGGGCGAGGCCGAGGACCAGCAGGACGGCCGCGATGATCGCGGCGGCCTCGGGGTTGAACATGGCGAAGGTGATGATGCTGCAGACGCCGAGGTCCTCTGCGGTGCTCATGGCGATGTTGCTGAAGGGCTCGGGCGAGGTGTTGATCGCCATCCGTGTGCCCGCCTTGACGGCATGGCTGGCCAGTGCGGTGGAGCCGCCGATGGCGCCGGCCGCGAGATCGGAGAGCGAGCCGCTCTGCCCTGCCAGCAGGGCGCCGACGACGGCACCGGAGACGGGGCGGATCACGGTGTGGACGGTGTCCCAGAGGGAGTCCACGTAGGGGATCTTGTCGGCGACCGCCTCGCAGAGGAACAGGACGGCGGCGGCGGCCAGGACATCGGTGCGCTGAAGGGACTCGGGCACCTCGTCGGTCAGCCCGGTCGCGCCGAAGATGCCGAGCAGGAGGACCACGGCGTACGCGTTGATCCCGCTCGCCCAGCCGCTGGTGAACACCAGGGGGAGCACGCTCATTCGCCCAGCATGACGCAGGAAGGGGGTGGCCGCCTCGGCGGCCACCCCCTCACCAAGTGGTTCTCAGTGTCCCTGCTGTTCGTCGCGGCGACGCTGCCACCGCTGTTCGATGCGGGTCATCATCGACCGGCGCTGCCGGTTGTGGCCTCGGCCCGTACCGCCGGCACTGCTGCCGGAGACGGGCTGCTCGCCGGGTTTGGGTGCCTTGCGCCATCCGGTGACCGCGAGAACCGCGCAGCCCAGCATGACGAGGAAGCCCACCACGCTGATCCAGATCAGATTTCCCTGCGCGACCATTCCGGTCATGAGGAGCGCGATACCCACCAGAAAGCCTGCGACCGCCTGGTAGACCCGTCGCCGGGTGTACGTACGCAGCCCGCTTCCCTCAAGCGCTGTCGCGAACTTGGGATCTTCGGCGTACAGCGCTCGCTCCATCTGCTCGAGCATTCGCTGCTCGTGCTCCGAGAGCGGCACGGGAGTCCTCCTCATCCGTCGGTCGCGGGGGGTAGCGACCGGGGGTCCCCTTCAGGATAGGCAGGGAATCGCCCCCGTGAAACCCGCCCCTCTACGCCATGTTTCAGAAATAGGCACTGCGTACAAACCGTACCGTCGCAAGGGCGGCCGGTGAGGCCATTGTTCCCCAACGGCCTCTCCACCACACCGGACGGTGTTCCCCGATCATACGGGTCCGCCCGCCGGAGCGGAGGGCTTGTGGATGCACTGCGTCAGATCGATGGCCACGGCAGCGCCCCAGCTCAGACCCGCTTCTCGCCCAGAACGTGCAACTGCGTGGCGACCGCGTGGAAGGCGGGCAGCTCGGCGGCGGCCTCCTCCAGCTTGAGCAGGGCTTCGACGGCTCCCGGCTCGGTGTCCACCAGAACCCCGGGCACCAGGTCGGCGAAGACCCGGACGCCGTGGACCGCGCCGACCTCCAGACCGGCTCCGCCGACCAGCTCGGCGAGCTGCTCGGCGGTGAACCGGCGGGGCACCGGGTCCCCGGAGCCCCAGCGGCCGGCCGGGTCGGTGAGCGCGGTCCTGGCCTCGGTGAAGTGCCCGGCGAGCGCCCGGGCCAGCACCGCGCCGCCGAGGCCGGCGGCGAGCAGGCTCAGGGTGCCGCCGGGGCGCAGCGCGGCGACGGCGTTGGCGACGCCCTCGGCCGGGTCGTCCACGTACTCCAGGACCCCGTGGCAGAGCACCACGTCGTACGAGCCCTGCTCGACGACGTCCAGCAGGCCCTGGGCGTCGCCCTGGACCCCGCGGACCAGGTCGGCGACCCCGGCCTCGGCGACCCGGCGCTCCAGCCCGAACAGCGCGTTCGGGCTGGGGTCGACCACGGTGACCCGGTGGCCGAGCCGGGCCACCGGCACGGCGAACTTGCCGGTGCCGCCGCCGGTGTCCAGCACGTCCAGCACGTCCTGCCCGGTCGCCTTGACCCGGCGGTCGAGGGCCTCCTTCAGGACCTCCCACACCACTGCGGTTCGGAGGGAGGCACGGGGGCGGGAAGTGTCGGACACGTCGAATGACTCCTCGGCGCGGAAAGGGTGTGCGGTGCGGTAAGCGGTGCGGCCTCCACCCTATTGCCTTCCGCCGCCGGGCCGGTCATCCCGCGTCGGGCCGCGGCTTCGGGAGGGTCGGCTGGAGCGCCAGCATCCGCTCGACCAGGCGCAGGAACATCGAGGCCGCGCGCAGCAGGTCGTCCGCGTCCCGGGTGCTCGCCGCGTCCGGTATCCCCGCCTCGGCCCTGGCCCGGCGTGCCGCGCCGGAGGCGAAGAGGGCGCTCCACTCGGACAGCTCCGGCGCTATCTCCGGCAGGACCTCCCAGGCGCTCCGGATCCGGGGCCGCCGGCGCGGGCTCACCGGCTCGGGGCGGCCGCGGGCGGCCAGCACGGCGGCGGCCGTGCGCAGGGCGGCCAGGTGGGCGGTGGCGTACCGCTCGTTGGGGCGGGGGAGCTGAGCGGCCTCGTCGAGGCCGCTGCGGGCCTTGGCGAGCAGGTCGAGTGCGGCCGGCGGGGCCGTCGACTTCCGCAGGACGGGGTGGACAGGGGACGGGGACGGTGTGGCCATGACGAACCTCCTGTCGAGCGTGCTGTCGGTCGTGCTGTCGGTCGTGCGTGGTGTCCGTTCTTGGCATCCATCGTGACCGGTACCACTGACAATTCGGCTGACCTGCGGTTTTGCCGGACAGGGGGTGCGGTTGCGGTGCGGGCTACGAAGGGTGGTAGTTTTTGAACTGACCGGTCAGTTCAAAACGCGGACGGCAGGATGAAGGGGGAAGGCGTGGACAGCCCGCACGGCGCGGCCGTCAAGGCCGAGAACTTCGGACTCAAGGGCCCACGGGGCTGGGTCTTCCGGGGCGTCGACGTCGACGCCGCCCCCGGATCGCTCATCGCCCTCGAAGGCCCCTCCGGCAGCGGCCGGACCTGCCTGCTGCTCGCCCTCACCGGCCGGATGAAGCCGACCGAGGGATACGCGGAGGTCGGCGGCCACCGGCTGCCGAAGCGGATGACCGCGGTCCGGCGCAGTGCCGGGCTCGGCCCGGTGCCGGGGGTCACCGACCTCGACCCCGCCCTGACCGTGGCCGAGCAGCTGCGCGAGGGCGCACTGCTGCAGCGCCGCTACGAGGGACCGGTACGGGCCCTGCTCCGCTCCCCGCGGGAACGCGCCGCCGCGACCGCCGCCCGGATCGACGCCGCCCTGGCCGAGGCCGGCCTGGACGTGGCCGCACTGCCCAAGGGCCCGCGCACCTCGATCCGCGACCTGGAGCGCCTGGAGGCCCTCCGCCTCTCGGTGGCGATCGCCCTGCTGGGCCGCCCGCGCCTGCTGGCCGTCGACGACACCGACCTGAAGCTCTCCGGCGCCGAGCGGGCCGAAGCCTGGGACCTGCTGCGCGGCCTGGCCGCCGCCGGCACCACCGTCCTCGCCGTGTGCAGCGAGGCCCCGGACGGCGCGGTGCCGCTGCGCACCCGCCGAGCCGCGCCGGAGCCGGTGGAGCCGGGGGGCTCCACCGCCTCCGCCGCGCCCGACGCCCCGTCCTCGTACACCGACGAACCCGCGGACACCGACGAACCCACGGACACCGAGGCGGCCGCGGCCCCCGAGGCGGCCGCGGAGACCACGGAAGCCGAGACCACGGAAGCCGGGACCACCGAAGCCGGGACCACCGAAGCCGGGACCGACGAGGCCGGGACCGACGAGACCGGGACCGGCGAAGAGCCGCGCAGCGGCGCCGACGACGACGCCCACGACACCGCGAAGGAGACGGCCGATGCGATCGCCGAAGCTCGCAGCGCTTGAGCTCAAGCGCTTCGGCAGGGGGAAGCTGCCGGCGGCCGCGCTCGTCTCGCTGCTGCTGCTCCCGCTGCTCTACGGCGCCCTGTACCTCTGCTCGTTCTGGGACCCGTACAGCCGCCTCGACAAGGTGCCCGTCGCCCTCGTCAACGCCGACCGGGGCGCCACCGTGGACGGCAAGCGCATCGACGCCGGCGACGAGATCGCCGACAAGCTGAAGGACAGCAAGACCTTCGGCTGGCAGGAGGTCGGAGCAGAGGAGGCCGCCGAAGGCCTCGAGGACGGCACCTACTACCTCACCCTCACCATGCCCGCCGACTTCAGCGAGCGGATCGCGTCCAGCTCCGGCGAGGACCCCACCACCGGCGCCCTCCAGGTCCGCACCAACGACGCCAACAACTACATCGTCGGGTCCATCTCCAAGACCGTCTTCTCCGAGGTCCGCGCCGCCGCGTCCAGCAACGCCTCCCGCGGGTTCCTCGACAAGATCTTCGTCTCCTTCTCCGACCTGCACGACAAGACCGCCGAAGCCGCCGACGGCGCCACCCAGCTCAAGGACGGCACCGTCAAGGCGAAGAAGGGCGCCAAGGACCTCGCCGACGGCCTGGACACCGCCAAGGAGAAGACCGGCGAGCTGTCCGACGGCCTCAAGAAGCTCGACTCGGCCGCCGGCGAGCTGGAGACCGGTACCAAGAGCATCGCCTCCGGCACCCAGACCCTCGCCGACAAGGTCAACGGCGCCGCCGCCAAGGCACGCCCCTTCCTGAAGGACCCCGAGCAGCTCGCCGACTCCGCCGAACTGGTCGCCGACACCGCCAAGACCGTCCGCAACCACCTCGGCACCTTCGCCGAGAAGGCCCCGGCCGCGGCCACCGCCACCCGCAAGGTCTCCGACCGGGCCGACAGCGTCTACACCAAGACCTGCGCGAAGGGCACCAAGCCGCTGCCCGCCACCTGCCCCGACCTCAAGAAGCTCAAGGACGGCGCCGCCGAGGCCGCCGAACTCGCAGGCGACGTCAACGCCCTGGTCAAGAACACCAACGGCGACCTGGTCAAGCTCAAGTCGCAGCTCACCGACCTGGAGAAGGAGGCCCGCGACGTCGTCAGGAGGGCCCCGGCCCTCTCCGCCGACCTCGATGCGGCCGTCGCCAAGGTCAACGCCCTGAACGCCGGCGCCAAGAAGGTCGCCACCGGCATGGACAAGCTGCACACCGGCATCACCTCCGCCAGCAAGGGCTCCACCGGCATCGACAACGGCGTCGGCAAACTCGGCGACGGCGCGCACAGCCTCGACGGCGGCATCTTCAAGCTGGTCGACGGCTCCGGCGAGCTCGCCACCGGCCTCCACGAGGGCGTCGGTAAGATCCCCGACTACGACGAGCAGCAGCGCGACACCCGCACCGAGGTCATGGCCGACCCCGTCCGGCTCGCCGCCGAATCCCTGCACAAGGCGCCCAACTACGGCACCGGCTTCGCCCCCTACTTCATCCCGCTCTCCCTCTGGGTCGGCGCGATGGTCGCGTACATGCTGATCGCCCCGGTGAACCGCCGTGCGCTGGCCGCCGGTGCCTCCCCCTGGCGGATCGCCCTGGCCGGCTGGCTGCCGGTCGCCTCCCTCGGCGTCCTCCAGGTGGCCCTTCTGATGTCCGTCCTGCACTTCGGACTCGGCCTGGAGATGGCCCATCCGGCCGCCACCATCGGCTTCCTCGCCCTGGTCACCGGCTGCTTCGCCGCGATGGTGCAGTGGCTGAACGCCAAGTTCGGGGCGGCCGGCCGGATCCTGGTCCTCGCCGTGCTGATGCTCCAGCTGACCTCGGCCGGCGGCACCTACCCGGTGCAGACCAGCCCCGGGTTCTTCAACGCCATCCACCCCTACCTGCCGATGTCGTACGTCGTCGAAAGCCTGCGCAGGCTCATCAGCGGCGGGGACCTCGCCCCGGTCTGGCAGGGCTGCGCGGTGCTGCTGGCCTTCACCGCGGGCGCCCTCGCCCTCACCGCACTCGCCGCCCGCGGCAAGCAGGTCTGGACGATGAGCAGGCTGCACCCGGACCTGAGCCTCTAGCGGACCTGTGAGAATCAGCGCCATGGACAGCAGCACCA
Organism: Streptomyces sp. NPDC051211; assembly: GCF_040689505.1. Classification (NCBI taxonomy): domain Bacteria; kingdom Bacillati; phylum Actinomycetota; class Actinomycetes; order Kitasatosporales; family Streptomycetaceae; genus Streptomyces; species Streptomyces sp. NPDC051211. Next base: position 25,263 of record NZ_JBFBAV010000023.1, on the reverse strand, counting down.
GCACCGGCACGACCCGGCGGCAGGCCACCCGGCAGAAGCTCTACGAAGCGGCCGTCACCCTCATCGCCGAGCAGGGCTTCTCCGCGACCACGGTCGACGAGATCGCCGAACGGGCCGGCGTCGCGAAGGGCACCGTCTACTACAACTTCGCGAGCAAGACCGACCTCTTCGAGGAGCTGCTGCGGCACGGGGTCGGCCTGCTGACCGCCTCGCTGCGGGCCGCCGCGGAGGAGACGGAACGGCGCGGCGGCACCAAGGTCGAGGCGCTGGACGCGATGATCCGGGCCGGCCTCGTCTTCATCGACCGCTACCCGGCCTTCACCCAGCTGTACGTCGCCGAACTCTGGCGCACCAACCGGGCCTGGCAGTCCACCTTGATGGTGGTCCGTCAGGAAGCGGTCGCGGTGGTGGAGACGGTCCTGCGGGAAGGCGTGGAACGCGGCGAGCTCAGCGCCGAGATCGACGTGCCGCTCACCGCGGCGGCGATGGTCGGGATGGTGCTGGTGGCTGCGCTGGACTGGCAGTCCTTCCAGAGCGAGCGCTCCCTGGACGACGTGCACTCCGCGCTGTCCCTGCTGCTGCGGGGGCGGGTCAGCGGGAACCGGTGACCCGGTCGGCGGTGTTCTCGGCGGCGTCGGGGCGCGTAGAACTGAGTATCCGTACCTAGGCGCAGAGATGAGTACGCGCACGGATAGGCCTCCACCTGCGGAAACAGCAGACTGGAGGCGACGGACAGGGGCGCTCGGCCCGCACCGCGGACACGGGGCTGCGGAGCGGGTCGGGGCTCCGTCCGGCACAGTGCGGCGGGGCTCGGGGGGATCGAGCCTCGCCGCACTTCTTTGTACCCCCGGCCGCCCGGCGGTGCCTGCCGCTGCGCGGAGCCTTCCCCCACCCCGCCCCTTCCCGAAACCGGGCTCTGCCCCCCGGACCCGGTCCTCAAACGCCGGACGGGCTGGAAAATCCAGCCCCGCCGGCGTTCGAGGCGCGGGGTCCGGGCAGAGCCCCCCACGCGGCGGAGCCGCATATCAGGCACAGGGGGAAGGGGCGGGTAGGGGAACAGGCCCGCGCAGCGGCAGCCGCGCCCCGGCCCGCCCTCTTGCGTCAGCTTCGCTTCAGGCGGGGGATCCGGGACACGAGGGCGGACGTGTGGTGGGACAGGACGGACCAGCGGGATGCCAGGGCCCAGGCCAGGCGGGTGGCCGAGCGCGGGAGGAGCAGGGCGCGCAGGCGGCCGGCGCGGGTGGCCGCGGACAGCAGGCCGGCCCGGGCCGTCAGGACGTCCGCGGCCAGGCCCTCGTACGACCGGGCCGCGCCCGGCGGCGCGTACAGAGCACGCTCCACCGCTCCGGCCACCCGGTGCACCGCCTCCGCGGCATTCGCCTCCACCCCGCCGAGCTCCACGATCCGCATCGCCGCCCGGCGCGGGGACAACGCCTCGTCCGGCCGGATCCCCACGTCCCAGGCCGCGTCGCCGAGCTCTCGCCACGCGGCCAGCGGTTCCCCGCCGGCCAGCCGCCGGGCCCGCACCCGGCCGCGCCACAGCACCGGCAGGAACGGAACCGCCAGCACCAGCGCGCCCAGGGCGGTGAAGCCGAGGACGGTGCCCCAGGGGAAGCCCTCGTCCGATTCGCCGCCGCTCGGCGCGGCCGCGGTGTCGCAGTCGCCCAGCCGCTTCAGCTCCGGCGGGCAGGCGTCGTCGCTGCGCGACGGGGCCGGGGCCGGGGCGCTCGCACTCTGCGAGGGCAGCGGGGCCGGCGCCGAGGGCTGCGCGGCCGGGGTCTCCGGCCGGGTGTAGTCGGGGGCGGTACCCCGCGTGGGGGTCGGCTCGAAGCGGGTCCAGCCCACGCCCTCGAAGTACAGCTCGGGCCAGGCGTGCGCGTCCTTCATGGTGACCTGCATGCTGCCGTCCGACAGCGAGCTGCCCGGCGTGAACCCGACCGCGACCCGCGCCGGAATGCCCAGCGAGCGGGCCATCGCCGCCATCGAGAAGGAGAAGTGGACGCAGAAGCCCTCCTTGTCCTTCAGGAAGCGGACGATCGCCTGCGAACCGGAGCCCGAGGCGGTCTTCGTGTTGTACGTGAACCCGCCGTTCGACTTCACCGCGAACCAGTCCTGCAGCTTCAGGGCCTTCGCGTAGTCGTCTTTCGCACCCCGGGTGACCTGCCGCGCCGTGTCCGCCACCACCGGCGGCAGGTCCTCCGGCAGCCTGGTGAACTCCTCCCGGAACGCCGCCGACGCCTTGGGCGCCGCCGACAGCTGCTGCGCGGTGGGCCGCAGCTGCAGGCTGGACACCGTGTACTGGGCGCCCTGCACCGTCTGCCGTTTGCCCTTGCCGAGGTCGTCGCCGATCACGGTCATGCCGACCCGCTCGAACCGCCAGCGTCCGCCGATCTCCACCCCGGTCGCCGGGTACGGCATCGGCACGTACCGCTGCACGTAGTCCTCGGCGGCCGAGACGCTGGTGCGCACCTCGGTCCCGTTCAGCCGGACCTGGCTGCTCAGCCCGGGCGCCTGCGGCAGCCGGTCCGGCACCTCGGTGAGGCTGCGCCCGGAGGACTTCCATTCGACGCCGTCGAACTCGTCCAGCGACACGATCCGCAGGTACTGGTCGGCCTGCCGGTTGTCCGTGCGGTACCGCAGCACCACCCGGTTGTCCTGCGCGTTCAGGCTGCTCTGCAGCGCGACGAGCGGGTTGACCGCAGATATCGTCCCGCCGCCGGGGCCGTTGCCACCGCCCTCGCCGTTGCCGCCGAGCAGCCCGCCCTCCGGCGTGGGAAGTACGTACGCCGCGCCGACCGCGACGAGCACGGCCACCGCGCCGATCCGCCGGCCGGTCCGTACCGGCGCCAGCGCTGCTCCGCCCGCCGTGCCGGATCCGCCCGAAGATCCGCGCGCGCCGCCGCCGAAGACGCGGCCCCACTGGGCCAGCCGGTCCCGGCTCTCCGCGAGGAGGAGCAGCAGGTAGCCGCTGCCGGCGAGCACGAACAGCAGCCAGGCGTTGCCGCCGGACAGGCCCGCGGCCACCGAGTACAGGGCGAGCAGCGGCAGTCCGGCGGCCGCGGCGGTCCGGAAGGTGACCGCGAGCAGGTCGACCAGCAGGCCGATCAGCAGCACTCCGGAGACGAGCAGCAGCCGGATGCCGTCCGTCTGCGGTGCCGGGATGGCGTACTCGCCGACATCCGCCAGACCCTCCTGGTACAGGATCCCGAGCCCGGTGAACAGCTGGGCGCCCGGCGCGCCGGCCTCGGCCGCCCGGCCTTCGCCGGCGAACAGCAGGACCAGCAGCACCAGGCTCACCAGCAGCTGCGCGCCGATGGTCAGCATGCGGGCCAGCGGCACCCGCCGGCACAGCGCGCCCACCCCGCTCTGTACGGCCAGCAGCCAGCCGGCCTGCAGCAGCCAGGCCTGCGAGGCCACCAGGGGGGCCAGCGACAGTGCGGTGAGCAGCGTCGCCAGCAGTGCGAACAGTGTCAGTCTCGTTCGGCCGCTCACGACCAGCCCCCCGCACCCGAAGTTCCCGTGCCCTGAGGCATTCCACCGGCGGCCGGGGCCCCGGCCTGCCGCCACAGTTCGCCGAGCGCCGCGCCGGGCGGCACGGCCAGGGCCGTCCAGCCCGCTTCGCGGAGCCGGCGCACCGGTTCCGCCGCCGGGCCGCCGGCGCCGTTCGGGGCGGCCCGGCCGGTCCAGGCCGCGGAGTCCAGGACGAAGGCCACCGCGCCGCCGGTGCGCTGCCGCATCCGGGCGGCCAGATCGGCCTGGGCGTCGTCGAGGTCGCCGAAGAAGGCGATCAGCAGTCCCTCGTTGCCGCTGCGGGCGGCGTCGTAGGCGCGGGACAGGCTGCTGCCGTCGGAGTGGCCGATGACGGCCAGCGTGTCCATCATCAGTCCGGCGGCCTCGGCGGACTCCTGTCCGCCGCCGCCGGAGAACCCGCCGCCGCCCTCGCCGGGCACCGCGTCCCCGGTGTCCGTCAGCAGGCGTACGGAGAAGCCGCGTTCGACCAGGTGCAGCAGGGCGGACCCGGCCCCGGAGACGGCCCATTCGAAGGCCGAGTCCGGTCCGGCGCCCTGGAACGCCACCTGGCGGGTGTCCAGCAGAACAGTGGCGCGGGCCCGCTGCGGCTGCTCCTCCCGGCGCACCATCAGCTCGCCGTAGCGCGCGGTGGACCGCCAGTGCACCCGGCGGAGGTCGTCGCCGTACCGGTAGCCGCGCGGGATCACGTCGTCGTCGCCGGCCAGGGCCAGCGAGCGCTGGTTGCCCTCGCCGTAGCCGTTGGCCTCGCCGGTCAGCCGGACCGGCGGCAGCGGCTCGGTCCGCGGGATCACGGTGAGGGTGTCGTAGGTGCTGAACGACCGGGTCAGCTCGACCAGCCCGAACGGGTCGGTCAGCCGCAGCTGCAGCGGGCCCAGCGGGTAGCGGCCGCGCAGGTCGGAGCGGACCCGGTAGGACACCTCGCGGCGGCCGCCGGGCTCCACCCGGTCCAGGACGAAGCGGGGCCGCGGCCCCAGGACGTACGGGACCCGGTCCTGGAGCATCAGCAGGCCGGTGGGCAGCCGGGACACGTTGTCCATGCGCAGCTGTACGCGGGCCTCGCCGCCGGCCGACACCCGTACCGGGGTGAGCCGTCGGCTGCCGGAGACCCGGTACCGGGTGCGGTGCAGGGCGTACACGCAGAGCAGCGGAAGCACCGTGATCAGCAGGCCGACCTGGAGCAGGGCGTGCTGGCCGAGTACGAAGGCGCAGACGGCCGCGGCGAGGCCGGCGGCCAGGAAGGACCGGCCGCGGGTGGTGAGCCCGGACAGCGCGGTGCGCAGCCCGCCGCTCTCCCCGCCGGCACCGCCAGGGGTACCGGTGGCCATCAGAAGCCCCGGACGCCCGGCTGCTGCTGCCCGGTGTGCTGCCCGGTGTGCGGCTGCCCGGCGTGCGGCTGACCCGCGTGCGGCTGCCCGGTGTGCGGCTGGCCGGTCTGCAGGTGCGCCGTGTGCTGCTGCTGTGCGGCGGGCACCGGGGTGCGCTGCAGGATGTCGGCGACGACCTGCTCGGCGGTGCGCCGGTTCAGCTGGGCCTGCGCGGTGGGCAGCAGGCGGTGCGCGAGCACCGGGGCGGCCAGTGCCTGTACGTCGTCGGGCAGGACGTAGTCCCGGCCGGACAGGGCGGCGGAGGCCTTCACGGCGCGCAGCAGGTGCAGGGTGGCCCGGGGGGAGGCGCCCAGCCGCAGGTCGGGGTGGGTGCGGGTGGCGGCGACCAGGTCGACGATGTAGCGCCGGACGGGTTCGGCGACGTACACCTCGCGGACGGCTTCGATCAGCTTGATGATGTCGTGGGCGTGGGCGACGGCCTGCAGGTCGTCGAGGGGGGAGACCCCGCCGTGTACGTCGAGCATCTGCAGTTCGGCGGCCGGGCTGGGGTAGCCGACGGACACGCGGGCCATGAAGCGGTCGCGCTGGGCCTCGGGGAGCGGGTAGGTGCCCTCCATCTCCACCGGGTTCTGCGTGGCGACCACCATGAACGGGGAGGGCAGCTCGTAGGTCTGCCCGTCGGTGGTGACCTGCCGCTCCTCCATCGATTCCAGGAGCGCCGACTGCGTCTTGGGCGAGGCGCGGTTGATCTCGTCGCCGATCACGATCTGGGCGAAGATCGCGCCGGGCTTGAACTCGAACTCGCGGCGCTGCTGGTCGTAGATGCTGACGCCGGTGATGTCGGAGGGCAGCAGGTCCGGGGTGAACTGGATGCGCTGGACGGAGCAGTCGATGGACTTCGCCAGGGTCTTGGCCAGCATCGTCTTGCCGACCCCGGGGACGTCCTCGATCAGCAGGTGGCCCTCGGCGAGGAGCACGGTCAGCGCGATCCGTACGACCTCGGGCTTGCCCTCGATCACGCTCTCCACCGACCTGCGGACCCGCTCCGCGGTGCTCGTCAGATCCGCGAGGCTGGCACGGTCGTCGTAGGTCGTCACCTGGTTCTCCACCCCAAACACCCAAAAACGATCAAAAATGGGGACGCCTTGTCCCGGAGAAGAGACAGCCCGGGTGGCGTTCCTCCCGCATTCTTGACGCCGTCACCGCCCCGTGTCACTCACGAGGCCGGGTCGATCTCCCGCAGCAGGCCGGTGTGGACGTCGAAGACGAAGCCTCGCACATCGTCCTTGTGCGGAAGGAAGGGGTTGGTGCGGACGCGCTGCATGGACTGGCGGACGTCCTGGTCCACGTCCCGGAAGGCCTCCACGGCCCAGGCGGGGCGCTGGCCGACCTCGTCCTCCAGCTCGTGCCGGAAGTCCTCGGTGAGGTTCTCCAGGCCGCAGCCGGTGTGGTGGATGAGTATGACGCTGCGGGTGCCCAGGGCGCGCTGGCTGATGGTGAGGGAGCGGATGGTGTCGTCGGTGACCACGCCGCCGGCGTTGCGGATGGTGTGGCAGTCGCCGAGCTCCAGGCCGAGGGCGGCGTGCAGGTCGAGGCGGGCGTCCATGCAGGCCACCACGGCCACCCGGAGGACCGGGCGGGCGTCCATGCCCGGGTCGGTGAAGCGGGCGGCGTACTCGCGGTTCGCAGCGACCAGGCGGTCGATGACGGTGTCGCCGCCCAGGGCCTCGGGCGCGGCGGCGGAGTCGGCAGGCAGGTGTGCGGAGGTCGTCATGTCTACGACGGTAATGGTCACCGCTGGTGAAGGCCTTGTGTGAGGGCGGACAAAGAACGTCAACCAGCCTTGGTGTGAGCTAACCCACAAGGGTGGGGCGGACGCGGCCGGACGGGTGATTCGGGGCTTTTGCGGGTTCGCCGGAGGCGGGCCACACCGGTCGAGGGCCGGTTCGTTGACCGCGGCGACCGTTGGACTAAAGTGACGCGAAACCGGCCGGGGCCCGGCCGTGCGCCGCCGACACGGCCTCGAAGCCGGACGGGCCCCGTCGATCAACCCGCGTGCGCGGTGCGTACGCCTACGCATACGACTGCCGCGCCGTTATCTGAGAGGGCGCCTTGACCAGCGAATCCCGACACGTCCCGGTGATGCTCCAGCGGTGCCTGGACATGTTGGCCCCGGCGCTGGAGGCCCCCGGGGCGGTCGTCGTCGACTGCACCCTCGGCCTCGGCGGCCACAGCGAGGCCCTGCTCCGGCAGTTCCCGGAGGCCCGGCTGATCGCACTGGACCGCGACAAGGAGGCCCTGCGGCTGTCCGGCGAACGGCTCGCCCCCTACGGCGACCGGGCCACCCTGGTGCACGCCGTGTACGACGAGCTCCCCGAGGTCCTGGACCGGCTCGGCACCCCCACCGTCCAGGGCATCCTCTTCGACCTGGGCGTCTCCTCCATGCAGCTGGACGAGGCCGGGCGCGGTTTCGCCTACGCGCAGGACGCGCCGCTGGACATGCGCATGGACCAGTCGACCGGGATGAGCGCGGCCGAGGTGCTCAACACCTACCCGCCGGGCGAGCTGGTCCGCATCCTGCGCGCCTACGGCGAGGAGAAGCAGGCCAAGCGGATCGTGTCCGCGATCGTCCGGGAGCGGGAGAAGGAGCCCTTCACCAACAGCGCCCGCCTGGTCGAGCTCATCCGCGACGCCCTTCCGCAGGCGGCCAAGCGGACCGGCGGCAACCCGGCCAAGCGCACCTTCCAGGCCCTGCGGATCGAGGTCAACGGGGAGCTCTCGGTCCTGGAGCGGGCCATTCCGGCCGCGGTGGACCGGATCGCGGTCGGCGGCCGGATCGCCGTCCTGTCGTACCACTCGCTGGAGGACCGCCTGGTCAAGACGGTGTTCGCGGCGGGCGCCGCGTCCACCGCCCCGCCCGGCCTGCCGGTGGTCCCGGAGAAGTACCAGCCCAAGCTGAAGCTGCTCACCCGCGGCGCGGAACTCCCCACCGAGGAGGAGGTCGCCGAGAACCGCCGCGCGGCCCCCGCCCGCCTGCGCGGAGTCCAGCGCATCCGCGAGGCCGACCTGTGACCCCGGCCGGCCCACCACGGGCGCACCGGGCACACGCGGCACACCAGGCACACCAGGCACACCAGGCATATCGGGTGCACCGGGCCGGGGCCCGGCACCGGGAGGGAGCGTGAGCAAGGTGGCCACCGCCACGCGGATGCGGGTCGCCCGGCTCGGGGCCCGGCGGCCCCGCGGGCCGAGGGGGCCCAGGGGGCCGCGGCCCGCCGGGGGAGGGGCCGGGCAGGCCGCCCGTACCCCGTTCGTGCTGCTGGTCGTCGTCCTGCTCGGCGGCGGGTTGATCAGCCTGCTGCTGCTGAACTCGGCGCTCAACCAGGGCTCCTTCCAGCTCAGCCGGCTGAAGAAGGAGACCACCGCGCTCACCGACGAGCAGCAGGCCCTCCAGCGCGACGTGGACGCCCACTCGGCGCCCGACGCCCTGGAGCGCCGCGCCCGCGAACTCGGCATGGTCCCGGGCGGCAGCCCGGTCTTCCTCGGGCCGGACGGGAAGACCAGCGGCACCCCCACCCCGGCCGAGGCCCCGCCGCCCCCCTCGCCGCCGGCCGCACAGCCGCCCGTGCAGGCCCCCGCGCCCGCCTTGGAGCAGCCCGCGCCCGGCGCCTCCGTACCGCCCTCCGCACCTGCTCCGGCACCTGCAGACCCACCCGCAGCGGAACCCGTAGAGCCCACCCAGACCCCTGGACGGTGACGACGTGAGCCCCAAGGAGCCGCCCCGCAGGCGGGTGCCCGGACCGGCCAGGCCGCGGCCGCAGAGCGCGAGCAGGGCCGGCGCGCGGCCGACCAGCCGCCCCGCCACCCGCCGCCCGCCCGCCCCGCGCAAGCCGCACACCATCCGGCTCGGCAGCCCCCGCCCCCGGCTCCGGCTGGTCAGCGCCGGACTGACCCTGGTCATGCTGGCCTTCGTGGTCCGGCTGCTCCAGGTGCAGGCCGTGGACGCCTCCACCTTCTCCGCGGTGGCCTCGAAGAACCGGTACGCCAGCTACACCCTGGCCGCCGAACGCGGCGACATCACCGACCGCAAGGGCGTGGCCCTCGCCACCAGCGTGGACGCCTACGACATCACCGCCGACCCGTCCATGTTCACCGTCAAGGAGAGCAAGGCCCCCGACGCCCCGGAACAGGCCGCCGCCCTCCTCGCGCCCATCCTGGGCAAGGACGCCAAGGAACTGGCGGAGCGGCTCCGCACCAAGAACACCCGCTACGTGATCCTCGCCCGGCGGCAGACCCCCCAGGTCTGGAACCAGATCAAGGACCTCAAGCGGGTCTTCGCCGACAAGGCCGCGGCCGACAAGAAGAACAACGGGCCGGGCGCCAACGTGCTCGCCGGGATCTTCAACGAGGAGAGCAGCAAGCGGGTCTACCCCAACGGCTCCCTGGCCGCCGGGATACTGGGCTACGTCAACGCCGAGGGCGCCGGCGCCGGCGGTCTGGAGTCCTCCCTCGACGGCAGGCTGGCCGGCCAGGACGGCCAGGTCACCTACGCCCAGTCCGGCGGCCGCCGGGTCCCCACCGCAGGCTCCAGCGAGAAGCCCGCCGTGCCCGGCCAGGACATCGAGCTGACCATCGACCGCGACATCCAGTGGGCGGCGCAGAGCGCCATCACCGAACAGGTCGAGAAGTCCCAGGCCGACCGCGGCTACGTGATCGTCCAGGACACCCGCACCGGTGAGGTCCTGGCCATGGCCAATTCCCCCGGCTTCGACCCCAACGACCTGACCAAGGCCAGCTCCACGGCCATGGGCAACGCCGCCCTCCAGGACGTCTACGAGCCCGGCTCCACCGCCAAGGTGATGTCGATGGCCGCCGTCCTGGAGGAGAAGAAGGCCACCCCCGGCACCCATGTGACCGTCCCCAACCGGCTGCACCGCGGCGACCGGCTGTTCAAGGACGACATCGACCATCCGACCTGGTACCTGACCCTCAACGGGGTCCTCGCCAAGTCCAGCAACATCGGCACCATCCTGGCCACCGGACAGCTCGGCCCCACCCAGCCCCAGGCCAACAAGGTCCTCCACTCCTACCTGACCAAGTTCGGCATCGGGCAGCCCACCGGCCTGGGCTACCCCGGCGAATCCCGCGGCATCCTCGCCGAACCCGAGGACTGGTCCACCTCCCAGCAGTACACGATCCCCTTCGGTCAGGGCCTCTCCCTCAACGCCATGCAGGCCGCCTCCGTGTACTCCGCCATCGCCAACGACGGCGTCCGGATCGAACCCACCCTGGTCCGCGGCTACAAGGGCCCCGACGGCCGCTTCATCCCCGCCCCCGCGCCCAAGAAGACCCGCGTGGTCAGCGAGGAAACCGCCAAGACCCTCGCCCGGATGCTCGAATCGGTCGTCGACGACCAGGAGGGCACCGGCACCAAGGCGAAGATCCCCGGCTACCGGGTCGGCGGCAAGACCGGCACCTCCAACCGGGTGGATCCGGCCACCGGCCGCTACAAGGGCTACACCGCCTCCTTCGCCGGATTCGCCCCCGCCGACGACCCGCGGATCACCGTCTACTGCGCCATCCAGAACCCCACCAAGGGCAGCTACTTCGGCGGCCAGATCTGCGGACCCATCTACAAGAAGGTGATGGAGTTCGCCCTCAAGACCCTCCAGGTCGCCCCCACCGGAACCGCACCCGCCGGTCTGCCGGTCACCTTCCAGCCCGGCCAGTGACCGCAGAACCCGTGACCAGAAATGCGCGAGGCACCATCAGTGACGACGATCACCCCGAACCCCGGGAACCGGAACGGCCCGGCCCCCTCAATTCCCGGCGGGCCCACTGCGCCCGGTACGCTCACCGCCGTGCCCCACGCTGATCAGCCCAGAACCACCCAGAAACCCCCGGCAGCGCCGCCGGGAGCGCCCCGGCCTGCCGCCGTCCGCCCGACCCCGCTCGGCGACCTGGCAGCCCTGCTGGGAACCGCCGCTCCGGGAACGGCGCAGATCACCGGCATCACCCACGACTCGCGGGCGGTCCGCCCCGGCGACGTGTACGCGGCCCTGCCCGGCGCCCGCCTGCACGGCGCCGACTTCGCCGCCCAGGCGGCGTCCCTGGGCGCCGCCGCGGTCCTGACCGACCCGGCGGGTGCCGAACGCGCCGCCGCCACCGGCCTGCCGGTGCTGGTCGCGGAGGACCCGCGGGGCCGGATGGGCGAGCTCGCCGCCGAGATCTACGGGCGGCCCGGCGAGGACCTGCTCCAGATCGGCATCACCGGGACCTCCGGCAAGACCACCACCGCCTACCTCATCGAGGGCGGCCTGCGCGGCGCCGGACGCCGCACCGGACTGGTCGGCACCGTCGAGATGCGGATCGGCGACGAGCGGATCAAGTCCGAGCGCACCACCCCCGAGGCCACCGACCTCCAGGCGCTGTTCGCGGTCATGCGCGAACGGGGCGTGGAGGCCGTCGCCATGGAGGTCTCCAGCCACGCCCTGGTGCTCGGCCGGGTCGACGGGTGCGTCTTCGACGTCGCCGTCTTCAACAACCTCAGCCCGGAGCACATGGAGTTCCACTCCGACATGGAGGACTACTTCCAGGCCAAGGCCCGGCTGTTCACGCCCGCCCGGGCCCGCCTCGGCGTCGTCAACACCGACGACGAGTACGGCCGCCGCCTCGCCAAGGAGTCGGCCGTCCCCGTCATCACCTTCTCCGCCGCGGGCGACCCGGCCGCCGACTGGCGCGCCGAGGACGTCGTCTCCGGCCACACGGACTCCACCCTGACGCTGGTCGGGCCGGACGGGCAGCGGATCCGCGCCACCGCCCCGCTGCCCGGCCCGTTCAACGTCGCCAACACCGTCGCCGCGATCGTCACGCTCGCCGCCGCCGGCATCGACCCGCAGACCGCCGCCGACGGCGTCGCCGCGGTCCCCGGCGTTCCCGGCCGGCTGGAGCGGGTCGACGCGGGCCAGCCGTACCTCGCCGTCGTCGACTACGCGCACAAGACCGACGCCGTCGAGTCCGTCCTGCGGGCGCTGCGCGAGGTCACCGCCGGCAAGCTGCACATCGTCCTCGGCTGCGGCGGCGACCGCGACACCACCAAGCGCGGCCCGATGGGCGCCGCCGCCGCCCGGTTCGCCGACACCGCCGTCCTCACCTCCGACAACCCGCGCTCCGAGGACCCCCTGAGGATCCTCGCCGCGATGTTCGAAGGCGCCGTGTCCGTCCCGGCCGAGGAGCGCGGCACCGTCCTGGTCGACGCCGACCGGGCCGCCGCCATCGCCGCCGCCGTCGCCCGCGCCGAACCCGGCGACACCGTCCTGGTGGCCGGCAAGGGCCACGAGCAGGGCCAGGACACCGCCGGCGTGGTCCGGCCCTTCGACGACCGCCAGGTGCTCCGCGCGGCCATCGCAGAACAGCTCCAGCACGTCCGACAGGCCGAGGTGAACCAGTGATCCCCCTCTCCCTCGCCGAGATCGCCGACATCACCGGCGGGCGCCCCCACGACATACCGGATCCGTCGGTCCAGGTCACCGGACCGGTCGTGTACGACTCCCGGGAGGTCGAGGCGGGCAGCCTGTTCGCCGCCTTCGTCGGCGAGCGCGTCGACGGCCACGACTTCGCCGAACGGGCCGTCGCCGCCGGTGCCGCCGCCGTCCTGGCCACCCGGCCGGTCGGCGTGCCCGCGATCGTCGTGGACGACGTCGTCGCCGCGCTCGGAGCCCTCGCGGGCACGGTGGTCGCCCGGATCGGCACCGACGTGGTCGCCCTGACCGGCTCGGCCGGCAAGACCTCCACCAAGGACCTCATCGCCCAGGTCCTCCAGCACCACGCACCCACCGTGTGGACCCCGGGGAACCTCAACAACGAGATCGGCCTGCCGATCACGACGCTGCGGGCCACCGCGGAAACCCGGCACCTGGTGCTGGAGATGGGCGCCCGCGGCATCGGGCACATCCGCTACCTCACCGGGCTGACCCCGCCCCGGATCGGCCTGGTCCTCAACGTCGGCACCGCCCACATCGGCGAGTTCGGGGGCCGCGAAGCCATCGCCCAGGCCAAGGGCGAACTGGTCGAGGCCCTGCCGAGCGAGGCCGAGGGGGGCGTCGCCGTGCTCAACGCCGACGACCTGCTCGTCCGCGCCATGGCCTCCCGCACGAAGGCCCGCACCGTCCTGTTCGGAGAGGCCGACGACGCCGAAGTCCGGGCCACGGACGTACGGCTGACGCCCCAGGGACAGCCGTCCTTCACACTGCACACACCCTCCGGGTGCAGTGATGTGACCTTGCGGCTGTACGGTGAGCACCACGTGTCGAACGCGCTTGCCGCGGCCGCCGTCGCCCACGTGCTGGGCATGTCCACCGCCGAGATCGCCACCGCGCTCTCCGGCGCGGGCACGCTCTCGCGGTGGCGCATGGAGGTCACCGAGCGGGCGGACGGCGTGACGGTCGTCAACGACGCCTACAACGCGAACCCCGAGTCCATGCGGGCCGCACTGCGCGCGCTCGCCGCGATGGGCGGTGCCGCCCAGGAGCGCGGGGGACGCACGTGGGCGGTGCTCGGCCCGATGGCCGAGCTCGGTGACGATTCGCTCGCCGAGCACGACGCGGTCGGACGACTCGTCGTCCGGCTCAACGTGAGCAAGCTCGTCGCAGTCGGGGGCAGGGAAGCGTCCTGGCTGCAACTGGGCGCATATAACGAGGGTTCGTGGGGTGAGGAGTCGGTGCTCGTGTCCGACGCGCAGGCGGCGGTCGACCTGTTGCGCAGTGAACTGCGCCCGGGTGACGTCGTGCTGGTGAAGGCTTCCAGGTCCGCAGGTCTGGAGCGGGTCGCGCAGGCGCTGCTCGACGGTGCCGAGGGCGAGGTCGCCGGCCGATGAGGCAGATCCTGTTCGCGGGTGTCATCGGTATGTTCCTCACCGTCGTCGGCACCCCGCTGCTGATCAAGCTGCTGGCCCGCAAGGGCTACGGCCAGTTCATCCGGGACGACGGCCCGCGCGGCCACGCCGGGAAGAAGGGCACGCCCACCATGGGCGGCATCTCCTTCATCCTGGCCACGCTCGTCGCGTACGCCCTCACCAAGGTCATCACCGGCAGTGAGCCGACCTTCTCCGGCCTGCTCGTCCTGTTCCTGATGGCGGGCATGGGCCTGGTCGGCTACCTCGACGACTACATCAAGATCGTCAAGAGGCGGTCGCTCGGCCTCCGGGCCAAGGCCAAGATGTCCGGCCAGCTGATCGTCGGCATCGCCTTCGCGGTGCTCGCACTCCAGTTCAAGGACTCGCGCGATCTCGCCCCGGCCTCCACCAAGCTGTCGTTCGTCACCGACTTCGGCTGGTCGATCGGCCCGGTGCTGTTCGTCGTCTGGGCGCTGTTCATGATCCTCGCGATGTCCAACGGCGTGAACCTCACCGACGGCCTGGACGGCCTGGCCACCGGTGCCGCCGTCATGGTGTTCGGCGCGTACACCTTCATCGGTGTCTGGCAGTACCAGGAGTCCTGCGCCAACGCGGAGACCCTGACCAACCCGGCCGCCTGCTTCGAGGTCCGCGATCCGCTGGACCTCGCGGTGGTCGCCTCCGCCCTGATGGGCGCCTGCTTCGGCTTCCTGTGGTGGAACACCTCCCCCGCCAAGATCTTCATGGGCGACACCGGCTCGCTGGCCCTCGGCGGCGCCCTCGCGGGCCTCGCCATCTGCTCCCGCACCGAGCTGCTGGTCGCCCTGCTCGGCGGCCTCTTCGTCCTCATCACCATGTCCGTGGTGATCCAGGTCGGCTCCTTCCGCCTCACCGGGAAGCGCGTCTTCCGGATGGCTCCGCTGCAGCACCACTTCGAACTCAAGGGGTGGTCCGAAGTCCTTGTGGTGGTCCGCTTCTGGATCATCCAGGGCATGTGCGTCATCGTGGGTCTGGGTCTCTTCTACGCCGGATGGGCAGCGGACAAGTGAGCAACGCCGACCAGAACCCCGCCGGAACCGAGCCGGGCGCGCCCGGGCCGGGCGCCGGCCTGGCCGCGTACGGCCTGCCCGCGCGGATCACCGTCGCCGGTCTCGGCGTCAGCGGGATCAGCGCGGCCCGGGCACTGGCGGGGCTGGGCGCGACCGTCACGGTCGTGGACAACGGCGACGGCGACGCCCACCGGGCGCGCGCCGCCGAACTCGCCGAACTCGGCATCGAGGTCCGCCTCGGCCGGCTGGCCGACGGATACCACGCCGGCGAGGTCCTTCCGGACGGCACCGAGCTGGTCGTCACCTCTCCCGGCTGGCAGCCGGACAGCCCGCTCTTCAAGGCCGCCGCCGAGGCCGGCGTGGACGTCGTCGGCGACGTCGAGGTCGCCTGGCGGCTCCGCGGGCTCGGCGGACGCAAGCCCGCCGAGTGGCTCGCCATCACCGGCACCAACGGCAAGACCACTACCACCCAGATGCTCGCCTCGATCCTGAGGGCCGCCGGGCTGCGCACCGCCGCCGTCGGCAACATCGGCACCCCGATCATCGACGTGGTCCTCGGCGAGCAGGAGTACGACGTGCTCGCCGTCGAGCTCTCCAGCTACCAGCTGCACTGGGCCCCCAGCCTGCGCGCCCACTCCGGGGCCGTGCTCAACCTGGCCCCCGACCACCTCGACTGGCACGGCTCCATGGAGGCCTACGCCGCCGACAAGGGCCGGATCTACGAGGGCAACACGGTGGCCTGCGTCTACAACGCGGCCGACCCGCAGACCGAGAAGCTGGTCGAGAACGCGGACGTGGTCGAGGGCTGCCGGGCGATCGGCTTCACCCTCGGCGCCCCCGGCCCCTCCATGCTCGGCGTGGTCGACGGCATCCTGGTCGACCGGGCCTTCGTGGAGAACCGGCAGAAGAACGCCCAGGAGCTCGCCGAGGTCGCGGACGTCAACCCGCCGGCCCCGCACAACATCGCCAACGCCCTGGCCGCCGCCGCCCTGGCCCGCGCCTTCGGCGTGGAGCCGCGCGCGGTCCGCGACGGGCTGCGCGACTTCCGCCCGGACGCGCACCGGATCAGCCACGTCGCCGAGGTCGGCGGGGTCACGTACATCGACGACTCCAAGGCGA
Organism: Streptomyces sp. NPDC051211; assembly: GCF_040689505.1. Taxonomy (NCBI): domain Bacteria; kingdom Bacillati; phylum Actinomycetota; class Actinomycetes; order Kitasatosporales; family Streptomycetaceae; genus Streptomyces; species Streptomyces sp. NPDC051211. The sequence continues at coordinate 9,346 of NZ_JBFBAV010000023.1, read as the reverse complement.
CCAACACGCACGCCGCCGAGGCCTCGCTGGCCGCCTACGACCCCATCGTGTGGATCGCCGGTGGCCTCGCCAAGGGCGCCACCTTCGACGAGTTGGTGCAGCGGTCGGCGAAGCGCCTGCGCGCGGCCGTGCTGATCGGCGCCGACCGGGCGCTGATCCGGGACGCGCTGGCGCGACACGCCCCCGATGTCCCGGTCGTCGACCTCGACCGGACCGACACTGAGGCGATGCTCGCAGCGGTCCGGGAAGCGGCCCGGCTCGCCGAGCCCGGCGACACGGTCCTGCTGGCACCTGCCTGTGCCTCGATGGACATGTTCGCGAACTACAACAAGCGCGGGGACGCCTTCGCCGACGCGGTGCGCGAACTGGGCGCGGAGCAGAGCGCCTGAGGTCCGTCCGACCGGCTGCTCGTACGAGTGGAGGGGAAGACGACAGATGCCGGCCAAGCAGATGCTGCCCGGGCGGCGGCCCACCGCCGTCCGTGCGCAGGCCCGCAAACGGCCCGCGCCGAGCGCCAAGGGGCCCGGCGGACACGGTCCGTTGGCCGGTCTCCGGCGCACCCACCGTCAGCTGCGCCGGACATGGGATCGGCCGCTCACCGCGTATTACCTGATTTTCGGCAGCTCGTTGCTCATCACCGTGCTCGGACTGGTGATGGTCTACAGCGCTTCGATGATCAAAGCGCTCCAGCTCGGCCTGGCCCCCTCGTACTTCTTCCAGAAGCAGTTCCTCGCGGCCTCGATCGGCACCGGGCTGCTGCTGGCGGCCTCCCGGATGCCGGTGAAACTGCACCGGGCGCTGGCCTACCCGGTGCTGGCCGGAACCGTCTTCCTGATGGTCCTCGTCCAGATCCCCGGGATAGGAGTCTCGATCCAGGGCAACCAGAACTGGATCTCGCTCGGCGGCCCGTTCATGCTGCAGCCCAGCGAGTTCGGCAAGCTGGCGCTGATCCTGTGGGGCGCCGACCTGCTGGCCCGCAAGGGCGACAGGGGCCTGCTGACCCAGTGGAAACACCTGCTGGTGCCGCTCGTGCCGGTGGCCTTCCTGCTGCTCGGACTCATCATGCTCGGCGGCGACATGGGCACCGCGATGATCCTGTGCGCCATTCTCTTCGGCCTGCTGTGGCTGGCGGGCGCCCCGACCCGGCTGTTCGTCGGCGTGCTGGCGGTGGCCGCGACGATCGGAGCGGTCCTCATCAAGACCGCTCCGCACCGGATGGAGCGACTCTCCTGCATCGGTGCGACCGATCTGGGTCCCAAAGGTGAATGCTGGCAGGCGGTCCACGGAATTTTCGCCCTCGCCTCCGGCGGATGGTTCGGTTCCGGACTCGGCGCCAGTGTGGAAAAATGGGGAGAACTACCCGAAGCACACAACGACTTCATCTTTGCCATCACCGGGGAGGAACTGGGACTGGCGGGGACGCTGTCGGTACTGGGTCTGTTCGCGGCTCTAGGCTATGCGGGTATCCGCGTGGCCGGACGCACGGAGGACTCCTTCGTCAGGTATGCCGCGGGAGGCGTGACCACCTGGATCACGGCCCAGGCCGTGATCAACATCGGTGCGGTGCTCGGTCTGCTGCCGATCGCCGGTGTCCCGCTCCCGCTGTTCTCCTACGGAGGGTCAGCCCTGCTGCCGACCATGTTCGCCGTCGGACTGCTCATCGCCTTCGCGCGTGAGGAGCCCGCGGCGCGCGCGGCGCTCGCGATGCGACAGCCGAAGTTCGGCTGGAAGCGGTCCGGGCCGATTTGGAAGTCGATGAGACGGCGCGTCAAGAAGCGTCCGTCCGGAGAGCGGTGAATTTCGGTGCATGTCGTACTCGCCGGTGGGGGGACCGCCGGCCACATCGAGCCGGCGCTCGCCCTCGCGGACGCCCTGCGCAGGCAGGACCCGACCGTGGGCATCACAGCCCTCGGTACGGAACGCGGCCTTGAGACCCGTCTGGTGCCGGAGCGCGGCTACGAGCTGGGTCTGATCCCCGCCGTTCCGCTGCCCCGCAAGCCCACACCCGAGCTGATCACCGTCCCGGGACGGCTCCGCGGCACCATCAAGGCCGCCGAGCAGATCCTGGAGCGCACCAAGGCCGACTGCGTGGTCGGCTTCGGCGGCTACGTGGCGCTGCCCGGCTACCTGGCCGCCAAGCGGCTCGGGGTGCCGATCATCGTCCACGAGGCCAACGCACGGCCCGGTCTGGCCAACAAGATCGGCTCCCGGTACGCGCACGCCGTCGCCGTCTCCACGCCCGACAGCAAGCTCCGCAACGCCCGCTACGTGGGCATCCCGCTGCGGCGCACCATCGCCACCCTGGACCGGGCCGCCGTACGCCCCGAGGCCCGGGCCGCGTTCGGCCTCGACCCGAACCTGCCCACCCTGCTGGTGTCCGGCGGCTCCCAGGGCGCCCGCCGGCTCAACGAGGTGGTGCAGCAGGTCGCCCCGGTGCTGCAGCGCTCCGGGATCCAGATCCTGCACGTGGTCGGCCCGAAGAACGAACTGCCGCACGTGGACAACATGCCCGGTATGCCGCCGTACATCCCGGTACCGTACGTGGACCGGATGGATCTCGCGTACGCCGCCGCCGACATGATGCTGTGCCGCGCGGGCGCGATGACCGTCGCCGAACTCTCCGCCGTCGGGCTGCCCGCCGCGTACGTCCCGCTGCCGATCGGCAACGGCGAGCAGCGGCTCAACGCCCAGCCGGTGGTCAAGGCCGGCGGCGGCCTGCTGGTCGACGACGCCGAGCTGACCCCGCAGTGGGTGCAGCACAACGTCCTCCCGGTGCTCGGCGACCCGCACCGGCTGTACGAGATGTCCCGCGCGGCCGCCGAGTTCGGCCGCCGGGACGCCGACGAGCTCCTGGTCGCCATGGTGTACGAGGCGATCGCCGCCAACAGGAACCGCTGACGCAGGAGGCACCACACGTGGCCGGAGCGACGACCGCCGAGCGCGGGAACCCCGGGGCCGGGGAGAACGGCAGACCGCCGAAGTCCCCCAAGCCCCCGAAAGCGGTCAAGTCGTCGAAATCGTCGAAGGCGTCGAAGGACTCCGGACCCGACGGCCACGAGGGCCCCGGCTGGAAACGGCTCCGCCGGGGCCCGGTGCCGGCCGCGCTCGCCGCGGCCCTGCTGCTCGGCGGCGGCACCTGGGTGCTGTACGGCTCGGACTGGCTGCGGGTGGAGAAGGTCGGCACCGCGGGCACCGAGGTGCTGACCCCCCGGCAGGTCCTGGACGCGGCCGCGGTCCCGGTCGGCGCCCCGCTGGCCACCGTGGACACCGACGAGATCGCGGCCCGGCTGACCGCCCGGCTGTCCCGTATCGAATCGGTCGATGTGGTGCGTTCCTGGCCGCACACGATCGGGCTGAAAGTGACGGAGCGCAAACCCGTCCTGCTCATCAAAAAGGGCGCCGACTTCGTCGAAGTGGACGCTTCGGGTGTGCGATTCGACACGGTGACGAAAGCACCGGCCGGTGTTCCGGTCCTGGAACTGGACGCGGACCGGTCGCCGAGCATGCGCCGCTTCGACGAGGAGCGGCTCCTGCACGAGGCGGTGGGCATCGCCCGGGACCTCCCCGACGCCGTGGCCAGGGAGACCTTGCGGCTCACCGTCCGCTCGTACGACTCCGTGGTACTGGAGTTGACCCGGGAACGGACGGTGGTGTGGGGCAGTGCCGAACAGGGTGAGGCGAAGGCCCGTGCGCTGACGGCTCTGCTGAAGGCCGCGCCCAAGGCTGAACACTTTGACGTGAGCGCCCCCACCGCCCCTGCGGTGTCGGGGAGTTGACGTCGGGTCCAACACCGACGCACCCTGGTTGGCCAGCGATACGGGTGATCACATAGGGTGAAAAGAAAAACGGGAGGTTCGGCGTGTTCGTTGAACACGCGCTACTTGTCGACTTAGTGTCCTGTTCGGAAGAGTCCAAGGAACAGACACACCCCTAACCCTAAACTTCAGGGTTAGGGTTCGGGTCGGCGCGTTCGGACCGTCCCTATTTCGGCATCAGTCGTCGCACCGCAGGCCCGCGAGGCGGCGACACGTAACTCGAGGCGAGAGGCCTTCGACGTGGCAGCACCGCAGAACTACCTCGCAGTCATCAAGGTCATCGGTGTCGGCGGCGGTGGTGTCAATGCCATCAACCGAATGATCGAGGTCGGTCTCAAGGGCGTCGAGTTCATCGCCATCAACACGGACGCGCAGGCGCTGTTGATGAGCGACGCCGACGTCAAGCTCGACGTCGGCCGGGAACTCACCCGGGGCCTCGGCGCCGGCGCCAACCCGGCAGTCGGTCGCAAGGCGGCAGAGGACCACCGTGAGGAGATCGAGGAGGTCCTCAAGGGGGCCGACATGGTCTTCGTCACCGCCGGTGAGGGCGGCGGCACCGGCACCGGCGGCGCACCCGTCGTGGCCAACATCGCGCGCTCGCTCGGCGCCCTGACGATCGGTGTGGTCACCCGGCCGTTCACCTTCGAGGGCCGGCGCCGCGCCAACCAGGCGGAGGACGGCATCGCCGAGCTCCGTGAAGAGGTCGACACCCTCATCGTCATCCCCAACGACCGCCTGCTGTCCATCTCGGACCGCCAGGTGAGCGTGCTCGACGCCTTCAAGTCGGCCGACCAGGTGCTGCTGAGCGGCGTCCAGGGCATCACCGACCTCATCACCACCCCGGGCCTGATCAACCTCGACTTCGCCGACGTCAAGTCCGTGATGTCCGAGGCCGGCTCGGCGCTCATGGGCATCGGCTCGGCCCGCGGTGACGACCGCGCGGTGGCCGCCGCCGAGATGGCGATCTCCTCGCCGCTGCTGGAGGCGTCCATCGACGGCGCCCGCGGCGTGCTGCTCTCCATCTCCGGCGGCTCGGACCTCGGCCTGTTCGAGATCAACGAGGCCGCCCAGCTGGTGAGCGAGGCCGCCCACCCCGAGGCGAACATCATCTTCGGCGCCGTCATCGACGACGCCCTCGGCGACGAGGTACGGGTCACCGTCATCGCCGCCGGCTTCGACGGCGGACAGCCGCCGGCCCGCCGGGACAACGTCATCGGCGCCGCGTCCACGAAGCGCGAGGAGCCGACCCCGGCTCCGGTCCGCGCCGCCGAGCCGGCCCGCCCGGCCTTCGGCGGACTCGGCACGGTCACCCCGCGCGAGGAGCCCCCGGCCCCGGTCGAGGCGGCTCCGGTGAACGAGGACCGCCAGTCCTCCACCAGCTCCGCCCCGCCCGTCCCGTCGGCCCGCCCCTACCAGGACAGCCCGGCCGAGGAACTGGACGTTCCGGACTTCTTGAAGTGACGATAGGGCAGCAGCACACCGCGAGCGGCGCCCACTTCGCCTTCACCGACAGGTGGGGCGGGGTGAGCGCCGTTCCGTACGAGGAGCTCAACCTCGGCGGCGCCGTCGGCGACGACCCGGCCGCCGTCCGGGAGAACCGGACCCGCGCGGCGAAGTCCCTGGGCATCGACGCCGACCGGGTGGTCTGGATGAACCAGGTGCACGGCCGGGACGTCGCCGTGGTGGACGGTCCCTGGGATCCGGAGCAGCAGGTCCCCGCGGTGGACGCGGTGGTGACCGGCCGTCGGGGACTGGCCCTGGCCGTGCTCACCGCCGACTGCGTTCCGGTCCTGCTGGCCGACCCGGTCGCCGGAGTCGTGGCCGCCGCGCACGCGGGCCGCCCCGGCCTGGTCGCCGGAGTCGTTCCGGCCGCGGTCGAGGCGATGGTCTCGCTCGGCGCCGACCCCGCCCGGCTGATCGCCCTTACCGGACCCGCCGTCTGCGGGCGCTGTTACGAGGTGCCGGCGGACATGCGGGACGCGGTCGCCGAGGTGGTGCCGGCCGCCCGCGCCGAGACGAGCTGGGGGACCCCGGCCGTCGACGTGGCCGCCGGGGTGCACGCCCAGCTGGCGGAGCTGGGGGTGACGGACGCCCGGCGTTCCCCGGTCTGCACACTGGAGTCGCGGGACCACTTCTCGTACCGCCGGGACCGGGTGACCGGCCGGCTCGCCGGATATGTCTGGTTGGACTGATTCATGATGGACCGTAAGGCTGAGCTCGCGGCGAACCTCGCGCGGGTGGAGGAACGTATCTTGTCCGCCTGTGCTGCGGCCGGGCGCAAGCGGGAGGAGGTGACCCTCATCGTGGTCACCAAGACCCACCCCGCGAGCGACGTACGACTGCTGGCGGAGCTGGGTGTCCGTCATGTTGCGGAGAATCGCGACCAGGACGCCGCGCCCAAGGCCGCCGCCTGCGCGGATCTGCCGCTCACCTGGCATTTCGTCGGCCAGTTGCAGACGAACAAAGTCCGTTCCGTGGCGGGATACGCGCATGTCGTGCAGTCCGTCGACCGGCCCAGGCTGGTCACCGCCCTCTCCGCGGCCGCGGAGAAGACCGGCCGGGAGCTCGGCTGCCTGGTGCAGATCGCCCTCGATGCGGAATCGGGGGAGCAGGGTTCGCGGGGCGGCGCCGCCCCGGACCTGCTCGGGGAGTTGGCGGAGCTGGTGGCCGGCGCGCCCGGGCTCCGGCTCGGCGGGCTGATGACGGTGGCCCCGCTGGCCGGTCCGTACGCGGGCCGCGAACAGGCTGCTTTCGAGCGGTTGATGGAATTGTCAAGCGACCTGCGCGCCGTCCATCCGGCTGCGACCATGGTGTCGGCCGGGATGAGCGCAGACCTGGAACAGGCCGTGGCGGCCGGAGCGACACATGTACGCGTCGGCACTGCGGTACTCGGCGCGAGACCCCGGCTCGGGTAACGTCGCGAAGAAAGTCGGACCACAGCAGAAAATATGGTCATTCCCGCCGATGAGCGGACAGACCACGTGGATCGCGGGCAGTTGGTGACTTTGGTGACACTGCGGTATTTGTCGGTGGGCGATCCACCACAGAGCGGAGGACTCGGAGAATGGCCGGCGCAATGCGCAAGATGGCGGTCTACCTCGGCCTCGTGGAGGACGACCGGTACGACAACCCGGGATACGACCCCGATGACGAGTTCGAGCCGGAGCCGGAGCTGGAGCGCTCCCGGGACCGGGATCGCCGGCAACAGCCGGTGCACCAACCGCCCGTAACGGACGAACCGGTACGAATCGCACAGCCGCCGGCACCGCGTGAACCGATCCCGCTGCCGGTGGAAAACGGACGACCCGCACGAATCGCCCCCGTGGCATCCATCACACCCGAACGCTCGAACCTGGAGAAGAACGCCCCCGTGATCATGCCCAAGGTCGTGTCCGAGCGGGAGCCGTACCGCATCACGACACTGCACCCCAGGACCTACAACGAGGCCCGTACCATCGGGGAACACTTCCGCGAGGGCACCCCGGTGATCATGAACCTGACCGAGATGGACGACACTGACGCGAAGCGTCTGGTCGACTTCGCGGCCGGGCTGGTGTTCGGACTGCACGGCAGCATTGAACGCGTGACACAGAAGGTGTTCCTGCTGTCGCCTGCTAACGTCGATGTCACGGCGGAGGACAAGGCCCGCATCGCGGAGGGCGGGTTCTTCAACCAGAGCTAGACCGGACAGGCGAGAGCACGGGGAGAGGGAAGCACGGAATGGGTGTCGCACTGCAGGTGGTCTACATCGCGCTGATGTGCTTCCTCATCGTGCTGATCTTCCGACTGGTCATGGACTACGTCTTCCAGTTCGCACGTTCATGGGAACCGGGCAAGGCGATGGTGGTCGTTCTGGAGGCCACCTACACTGTCACCGATCCACCGCTCAAGCTTCTGCGGCGATTCATCCCGCCGTTGCGTCTCGGGGGCGTGGCACTAGACCTGTCCTTCTTCGTGCTCATGATCATCGTCTACATCCTGATCAGTGTCGTGAGCGGCTTCGCGAGATGACGATGGACATGGACGACACGGCCTTGCCGACTGCCGACGACTACGTAGAGGTGAAGAAGAGATGCCGCTGACTCCCGAGGACGTGCGGAACAAGCAGTTCACGACCGTCCGCCTCCGAGAAGGCTATGACGAGGACGAGGTCGATGCCTTCCTCGACGAGGTCGAGGCCGAACTGACGCGCCTGCTTCGCGAGAACGAGGACCTGCGCGCCAAGCTGGCCGCAGCGACCCGGGCCGCCGCGCAGAACCAGCAGCAGCAGAACATGCGCAAGCCCGAGCCGCAGGACCAGCGCGGCCCCGGTGCCCCCGTGCCCGCGGCCATATCCGGCCCGCCGGTCCAGCAGGGCCCCCCGCAGATGGGCCCGCCCCAGCTTCCGGGTGGCGCGCCGCAGCTGCCGCCGGGCCCCGGCGGACACGGACCGCAGGGTCCGGGCCCGATGGGCGGCCCCATGCAGCAGCACCCCATGGGCGGCAACCAGTCCATGGGCGGCCAGAACCCGCTCGGCCAGCAGATGCAGCCCATGCAGCAGATGGGCCAGCAGATGCAGCCCATGGGTCAGCAGATGCAGCAGATGCACCAGCCGCCGCAGCTGCCCCAGCCCGGCCAGGGCCCCGGTGGCGACAGCGCCGCGCGCGTCCTCTCGCTGGCGCAGCAGACCGCCGACCAGGCGATCGCGGAGGCCCGCTCCGAGGCCAACAAGATCGTCGGCGAGGCGCGCTCCCGTGCCGAGGGCCTGGAGCGGGACGCCCGAGCCAAGGCGGACGCGCTGGAGCGGGACGCGCAGGAGAAGCACCGCGTCGCGATGGGCTCCCTGGAGTCCGCCCGCGCCACGCTGGAGCGCAAGGTCGAGGACCTGCGGGGCTTCGAGCGTGAGTACCGTACGCGCCTGAAGTCCTACCTGGAGTCGCAGCTGCGCCAGCTGGAGACCCAGGCGGACGACTCGCTGGCCCCGCCGCGCACCCCGGCCACCGCTTCGCTGCCGCCGTCGCCGGCGCCGTCGATGGCTCCGGCCGGTGCGATGGGCCACTCCGGCCACTCCATGGGTGCTCCGTCGCCGATGGCTCCGCCGTCGCCGATGAGCGGCGGACCGTCCTACGGCGGTCAGCAGCAGATGTCGCCGGCGATGACGCAGCCGATGGCGCCGGTGCGGCCGGCTGGGCCGCAGCCCATGCAGCAGGCGCCGTCGCCGATGCGGGGCTTTCTGATCGACGAGGACGACAACTAAGCGGCTGCGTAGCCGTCGGCAGTCGCCAAGGGCCGGGCCCGATCCCCACGGGGGATCCGGGCCCGGCCCTTTTGCCGCACCTGGGCAACTGACCCCCTTGCCTGGGCCGCCTCGGCCGGGGGTGGGGCTGGGGGTGCCGCTGCGCGGAGCTGTTCCCCTCCCCGCCCCTTCCCGAACTGGGGCTCCGCCCCAGACCCCGCTCCTCAAACGCCGGAGGGGCTGAATCAGGGGCTTGCCCCCAGTTCGGGAAGGGGCGAGCAGCCTCGGATGAGCAGGATGCGGGCGCACCGTCTTG
>NZ_JBFBAV010000022.1:0-114030 GCF_040689505.1 Streptomyces sp. NPDC051211 | reverse complement strand
GCCCGATGAGCGCCTCCCCGAGCACCGTGGGTGCGGTGGGTGCCGTCAAGGGTGGAGCGCAGCGACATCGCGAAGCGACGCGACGAAGGAGCGCCCTTGACAGGCCGGACGGACACGGAACGACACTGGGACTGCCGGGAAGGCCCCCCGCCTGCTCCTTCGATTCCGTCCAGGCGAAGCCCCGGCACCCTGTAGCCCCGCCCAACAGGCCCGGCCCGGCCCAGCAGGGCACGCCCCACCCGACTTCGCCCAACAGTCGAGCGGGGTCGCGGCCCGGTGGGCCGCTGCGCGGAGCCTTCCCCCACCCCGCCCCTTCCCGAAACCGGGCGCTGCCCGGACCCGCGCCTCAAACGCCGGCGAGGCTGAAAGCAGGGCCACGCCCCGACCCCCGCAAACCACCCCGGCGAGGCCAAAGCGGCACTCCGCCCCAGCCCCCGCGCCTCAAACGCCGCCGGGGCTGGAGAGCGGGGCCACGGCCCGGCCCGGCAGCCGACCCGCGCCGAGGCTCGAGAGCGAGGCAACGGCCCGGCCCAGCAACCAACCCCCGCCGACGGGGAAAGTGCGGCTCCGCCCCGGGCGGGGGGTGGGCGGTACCGCCCAGCCGGCCAGCGGGCCGCGCCATGCGCCCCGCAGCCAGACCCGGCCCGCGTCCGGACTCCCGTCTGGACGAAGCCCCCAGGGGGGCGGGTGGCACACCCCGCCCGGGCCCGGCCCCGAGCGGGGGGCAAAGAAGCCCGCCCACGCCGCGCGCCCCCAAAGCCCAGCCAGACATCTCAACTCCGCCGGGCCACAACCCCCAAGGGCGGGGTGGCACACCCCCGCCCCGCCCCGACCCCGAGCAGGGGACAAAGAAGCCCGCCCGCGCCATGCGCCCCAACGCCCCGCCAGGCAACCTCAACACCGCCAGGCCACACCCCCCAACGGCGGCAGACACACGCGTGCCCTGCCCGCTTCACCCGAAGAAGCGGGCAGGGCACGCGGCCGGTGCGGGTCCGGAGGAGGCGGGTCAGCCGTGGATGTCGGAGAGGGAGGCCAGGTAGGCCAGGTCGGCGGTTTCCGATTCCGTCGGGAGGAATTCGCCCGGGGCCTCCGCCGGGATGTGGTTCTGGCGGACGTCCGCGAAGGTTTCGTCGACGAGCGCCGAGCTCAGGTCGACCGCGTCGGCCGCGGTGGCCGTCGTGCCGGCCGTGGTGTCGGCGCCGTCGTGCGTGTGTGCCTGCGCGGGGGTGGCGAGGGCAAGGGCGGCCACGGTGAGGGCGGCCGCAGACATGATCTTCTTCATGTCCTGCAAACGAGGGCCCCCGACCTCGGTCACGCATCGTGATCACCGGGGTCACCGTGATCACCGGGGTCACCGGGGTCACCGGGGTCACCGTGATCACCCCGGGGTGCGGGCCCGGTGAACCGCTCATACCCTCCCAAATGTGACCCCGCCGAAGCGACGCGCCCTCCCCCCGATGGCGGTCCGCCCCCTGCTCGCCCTCGTCGCCGCCCTCCTGACGTGCGCGGTCTGGGTCGCGCCGGTCGCGCCGGAGGCGCGGGCCGACGACCCCGTCACCCTGGACCGGCAGGGCCAGATCACCGACCGGGTCGGGGCCATCGGCGACCGGAAGGGTGCCGTCGCCGCCGCCCTCGACACGCTGTACGCCGACCGGCGGATCCAGCTGTTCGTCGTCTACGTACGGGATTTCTCCGAGCGTTCCGCCCAGAGCTGGGCCGACGCCACCGCCCAGCGCAACGGTCTCGGGCAGAACGACGTGCTCCTCGCCGTCGCGACCGGGGCCCGCCAGTACGCCTATTCCGCCGACGTCGACTCCGGTTTCACCCAGGAGCAGCTGGCCTCGGTCGCGCAGACCGCCATCGAGCCGGCCCTGAAGCAGAACGACTGGGCGGGCGCCGCCATCGGTGCGGCGAACGGCTACAACGCCGTGCTCGGCGGGCAGCCGGTGCCCGTGCCCACCATCACCCCCGGCCCGGCGGATCCCGGCGGCGACGGGGCCGGCGGGGAGAGCGGTGCCGGCGACTTCGTGCTGCCGGTGGTCGCGGTCGGCGCGGCCGGCGCACTGGCCGCGTACGCGTACACCCGCAGCAAGCGCCGCAAGGGCCGGGCCGGCGGCGGCCCGGCCACGGCCGGCTGGGGGGAGCAGGCCGCGGGCGGCCTGCCGCTGCCCGAGCTGGATGCGAAGGCCAAGTCGCTGCTGGTGGAGACGGACGATGCGGTCCGCACCAGCACCGAGGAGCTGGGCTTCGCGTCGGCCCAGTTCGGCGAGGAGGCCGTCAAGCCGTTCGAGGAGGCCGTGGTCCACGCCAAGGACGAGCTGACCCATGCCTTCCGGCTGCGCCAGCAGCTCGACGACGCCTATCCGGAGGACGATGCGACCCGCCGGCGGATGCTCGACGAGATCGTGGCCCGGTGTACGGAGGCCAACCGGCGCCTCGATGCGGAGGCCGCGGACTTCGACCGGCTGCGGGCGCTGGAGCGGAACGCCCCGCAGGCCCTGGCGACGGTCGAGGCACACCTCCGGGCGCTGACGGGCCGGACCGCGACGGCGGAGGCGACGCTCACCGCGCTGGCCCAGAGGTACGCGGATTCGGCGTCCGGGCCGGTCGCGTCCAACGCCGGGCAGGCCGAGGACCGGATGCTGTTCGCCACCGCCAGCCTGGGCGAGGCGCGCGCCGCGCTGGATGCGGGCGACAACGGCCGGGCCGCGGTGCACGTGCGGGCGGCGGAGGGTGCGGTCGACCAGGCGGCCACTCTGGTGGACGCGGTGGAGCGGCGGGCGCAGGAGCTGGCGGAGGCCGCCGGCAAGCTCGACGGTGCGCTGACGGAGACGGAGACGGACCTCGCCGATGCCCGCGGTCTGCTCACCGGTACGCCGGAGGGGGTGTCCACGGCCGATCTGCGGGGCCGGATCGGGCGGGCCGAGGCGGTGCTGGCCGACGTACGGCAGGAGCGGGAGGGCGGCCGGTACGACCCGATCGACGCGCTGCGGCGGGTGGAGGAGGCGGACGCGGCCCTGGACGAGGCGCTGGCCGGGGCCCGCGAGCGGGAGACGGCGCATCAGCGGGCCCGGACCCTGCTGGACCGGGCGCTGTTCGGGGCACGCAGTGCGATCGGCGCGGCCACGGACTACATCACCACCAGCCGGGGTGCGGTGGGCAGCCAGGCGCGGACGCGGCTCGCCGAGGCGCAGCGGCATCTGGAGCGTTCCACGGCGTTGGCCGGGACGGACGCGGCGGGCGCGCTGGCGGAGGCGCAGCAGGCGGATGCGCTGGCCCGGCAGGCCCAGCAGCTGGCGGAGCAGGACGTACAGGGCTACCGGAATCCGTACGGCGGGCAGCGCGGCGGGGGCGGGATGAGCGGCGCGGTGCTGGGCGGGATCATCCTCGGCGAGATCCTCGGCGGGGCGGGCCGCGGCATGGGCGGCGGCTTCGGCGGGGGTTTCGGCGGGGGTTTCGGGGGCGGCGGCATGGGCGGGGGTGGCGGCTTCGGTCGCGGGCCGGGGTCCTTCGGGGGCGGGGGCACGCGTGGCCGGATGGGCGGCGGCGGCCGTTTCTGACTCATCGCACAAGGAGACCGAACACATGAGCAAGCAGAGCATTCTCGGCCGGGTCACCCAGCTCGCCAAGGCCAACATCAACGCGCTGCTGGACCAGGCGGAGGATCCGCAGAAGATGCTGGACCAGCTGATCCGCGACTACTCGAACAACATCTCGGAGGCGGAGCAGGCGGTCGCGACGACGATCGGCAATCTGCGGCTGCTGGAGCAGGATCACGCGGAGGACGTGCAGGCGGCGTCGGAGTGGGGTGGCAAGGCGCTGGCCGCGAGCAGGAAGGCGGACGAGCTCCGCTCCTCCGGCTCGACGGCGGACGCGGACAGGTTCGACAACCTGGCGAAGGTGGCGCTGGGCCGGCAGCTCCAGTCGGAGAAGGAGGCGGGGACGGCGGAGCCGACGATCGCCGCGCAGACGGAGGTCGTGGACAAGCTGAAGGCCGGCCTGGACTCGATGAAGACCAAGCTGTCCGAGTTGCAGGCGAAGCGGGACGAGCTGGTGGCGCGTGCGAAGACGGCGCAGGCGCAGAACACGATGATGGACGCGGTCAAGAGCATCGACGTGATGGACCCGACGAGTGAGCTGAACCGGTTCGAGGACAAGGTCCGGCGGGAGGAGGCGCGGGCGCTGGGGAAGCAGGAGCTGGCGGCGTCCTCGCTGGACGCGCAGTTCGAGTCGCTGGACGATCTCGGGCGGGCCTCGGAGGTCGAGGCGCGCTTGGCCGCGCTCAAGTCCGGGCGCGCGGCGTAGTCCGGCTGCGGGGACGTTGCGGGGTTCCGCCGAGGACCCCGCGCCTCAATCGCCGGCGGGGCTGGTTTGCCCTGCGGGCAAACCGGCCGCCGCCGGCCCCGCTTTGTTCACCCGTACATGTTCAGCAGCTGCTCCGCCGAGAGTTCGGTGACCGGTTCGGCCGTGGCGCCCGGCAGGGGCAGTTCGAACCAGACGGTTTTGCCGCGGTGGGTGCGCCGGGTGCCCCAGCCGGCGGAGAGCAGGCCGACCAGCTGGAGGCCGCGGCCGCCCTCGTCGGTGTCGCGGGCGCGGCGGCGGCGCGGCTGGGCCAGGTTGCCGTCCCACACTTCGCAGACCAGGGTCCGGTCGAGGAGCAGGCGGAGCCGGATCTCGCCCTCGCCGTAGCGGAGGGCGTTCGTGACCAGCTCGCTGACGAGCAGTTCGGTGGTGTCGAGGAGTCCTTCCAGGCCCCAGGCGGGGAGTTTGGCCCGGGCGAGTTCCCGGGCGCGGCCCACCGAGCGGGCTTCGCGGGGCAGCTGCCAGTCGCCGACCGCGTCGGTCGGCAGGCCCTGCACCCGGGCCATGAGGAGGGCGATGTCGTCCTCGCCGTGCCGGGTGTCGAGGGTGGCCAGGACGTGGTCGCAGACGTCCTCCAGGGGGCGGACGGGGTCGGCGAGGGCTTCGCGGAGTCCGCGCAGGCCTTCTTCCAGCGGGTGGTCGCGGGATTCGACGAGGCCGTCGGTGTAGAGGGCGAGCAGGGCGCCTTCGGGGAGTTCCACTTCGACCTCCTCGAAGGGTTCGCCGCCGACGCCGAGCGGCATGCCGGGCGGGACTTCGAGCAGCAGGCCGGGCCGGGGGGCGCTGCCGGGTTCGCCGGGTTCCACCAGGACCGGTGGCATGTGGCCGGCGTTGGCGATGGTGCAGCGCCGGGTCACCGGGTCGTAGACGGCGTACACGCAGGTGGCGAGGTAGACCTCGGAGAGGTCGGCGTCCCGGGAGTGCAGGGCGGCGCGGGAGGCCTGCTGGCTGCCGCCGGGGGCGCCGAGGCCGCGGGCGACCTCGTCGAGGGCGGAGAGGACCTCGGCCGGTTCGAGGTCGAGCAGGGCCAGGGTGCGGACGGCGGTGCGGAGTTCGCCCATGGCGACGGCGGCGCGCAGGCCGCGGCCCATGACGTCGCCGACGACGAGGGCGGTGCGGTGGCCGGGGAGTTCTATGACGTCGAACCAGTCGCCGCCGACCTCGGTGGCCGCGTTGCCGGGCAGGTAGCGGCAGGCGATGTCCAGGCCGGCGGCTTCCGGGTCGCCGGGCGGCAGCAGGCTGCGCTGCAGTATCAGGGCGCGTTCGTGTTCGCGCCGGTAGAGGCGGGCGTTGTCGATGCATACGGCGGCCCGCGCGGCGAGCTCCACGGCGACGGCCCGGTCGCGTTCGCCGAAGGGTTCGCTGCCCTTGGTGCGGGAGAACTGGGCGAGGCCGACGACGGTGTCGTGGGCGACGAGCGGGACGACGAGGGTGGACTGGACGAGGGTCGTGACGTTGGGGTCGCCGCTCTCGAGGAGCCGGGGGCGGGCGGTGCGCAGGGCGAGGGCGCCGGGCGAGGCGGCGGGGTAGCGGTGGATCTCGCCGACGGCGACGGGCGGGCCGGAGAAGGGGGTGCCGGAGAGGGGGGCGTCGGAGACGGCGCTGGCGAAGGCGACCCGGCGCAGGGGGGCGGAGGGGGCGCGGCCGGAGCCGCGGCCGGGGAGGCTGGGGACGCCGGGGCCCTGGGGGCGGGCGGGGCGGTCGTCGTCGCCGAGCAGCAGCCCCTGGTAGAGGTCGACGGAGGCGAGGTCGCAGAAGCCGGGGACGGTGACGTCGAGGAGTTCGCGGGCGGTGGTCTCCAGGTCGAGGGAGTTGCCGATGCGGTGGCCGGCCTCGTTGAGGAGGGCGAGGTTGCGGCGGACGCCGGCGGCTTCGCGGGCGGCGAGGTGGCGGCGGGTGACGTCGGTGCCGAGTCCGGCGACGCCGATGGGCAGGCCGGAGCCGCCGTGCACCCGGTAGAGGTTGATGGACCAGTGCCGCTTCTCGCGGCTGCCGGGGGCGGCGCCGGAGATCTGGAGGTCGGTGACGGCTTCGCCGGTTTCCAGGACGCGCCGGAGCGCGGCGGCCATCCGGTCGGCTTCGCGCGGGGGCAGGTAGTCGTGGACGGTGCGGCCGCGGTGCTCCTCGACGGCCCCGCCGAAGACGGTGGCGAAGCGGCGGTTGGCGCGCTGCACGGTGAGGTCCGTACCGAAGAGCAGGAACCCGAAGGGAGATTGACCGAATATCGCCTGCGAGGCCGCGAGATCGGATTCGATCCGGCGCAGCGCGCGTACGTCGACGACGACGCAGAGCGCGGCCCGTTCGGCGGTCTCGGTTTCGGTGGGCATCACATAGATCTCGGCCACGCCGTGTGCGCCGTTCCCGCCGGGGATGCGGAAGGGGATGAGGCCCGTCCATTCCTTGCCGTCGAGGATCTCGGCCACCTTGCGGTGGCCGCCCTCGCGCAGCTCGGGGGGCATGAAGGCGTCGACCGGGTCGCGGCCCACGGCCTGGGCTGCGGTCAGGCCGAAGAGTTCCTCGGCGCGCAGGCTCCACTGGTCGATGAGCCCGTCGGGGCCGATCGAGAAGGACGCGACCTTGATGTAGTCATAGATCGAGCCAGGTGGACTGCTGTGCCACAGCGAGTCGTGCCAAGTCTCGCGGGGCACTCGGGCCTGATGTGCCTGCGCAGGTATTTCGCTCACGCGACCGTCCCCTCCAGCTCACCGCAACCGGACCGGCCATGACCGAAGTATTCAGCACCACGGGCACGGCTGGCACGGCGTTCACGATCACAGCAAGGTCTCGGTCGTTTTGAGCCAGGCCTTGTGATCGTCAGCCGCCCTTCATCTTGTTACTCACCAGGAAGAGCCAACTCGAACCACACTGTCTTGCCCGTCTTCCCGTGCCGGGTCCCCCAGCGCTGTGCCGAGACCGCCACCAGATGGAGTCCGCGGCCGCCCTCGTCGTCGGGCGTGGCGGTCCGCTCGCGGGGCGGATCCGGAAGCGGATCGGAAACTTCCACGAGCAGCGCGGGGCGGCCGGCGCGCGCTTCGGTGGCCGGATCCTGCCGTACCAGCCGGACGCCGATGGGGCCGGACGCGTATCGGAGGGAATTGGTGACCAGCTCGCTGACCAGCAGGACGGTCACGTCGCAGATGGCATCCAGACCCCAGGATCGGAGCTTGCCGAGCACCGCGTGGCGGGCGGTGCGGACGGCACCCGGTTCGGCGGGAAAGGCCCATTCGGCGCAGTCACCGTCTGTCTCGATCACGCCGATCACTTCCCGGGTCGGCAACAGACCCCAGTGCGGTTCTTCAGGGACGAGATAGGGATTAATAACGACATACCCGATATCGGGGCGTCGTACCGCCCGGGGGCTCGCCCACCGGCGCACTGTGGCACGTACGGCCTACACCGTGCCCCTCATGCGCCCCCGAACTCCTCCGGACCCGGTCCGGGGGGACCCCCCGGCCGTGGCGGCGCGCAGCCGGCGGCCGACCTCGGCGACCGCCGGGCGGTCCTGGTCGAGCCAGTCGACCGAGTCGAGTTCCGCCGGGTCGAGCCAGCGCAGCTCGTCGTGGTCCTCCAGCGGTTCGGGCTCGCCGGAGAGCAGCCGGGCGGTCCACACGTGCAGGACCAGTCCGGGCCTGAGGTCCCACTCCCCCGGGATCCGCTCCAGCGGCTCGGTCTCCACGCCGAGCTCCTCGCGCAGTTCGCGCACCAGCGCCTGGGGGCCGCTCTCGCCGGGTTCGGCCTTGCCGCCGGGCAGTTCCCAGCGGCCCGCCAGCTCCGGCGGGGCACTGCGCCGGGCGGCCAGCAGGCGCCCGTCACGACAAAGGGCTCCGCCCACGACCACTCGTACAGTCATGGGCGGAGCCTAGTTCACGGGGCGTGCCGTCCCGTTGGCGTGCTCAGTTCGCGGTGGCGGTCTGTCCGATCCGCTCGACCCAGTACAGCTGCTTGTGTCCGCGGTCGTCGAGACTGTCGACGACCTTCTGGGCCTCGGCCCGGGTGGCGTAACGGCCCACCCGGTAGCGGTTGCCGTTGTCGTCCTGCCGTATGACCAGCCACGGGAGCAGGGCACCGCTGTCGTTCATCGCGCTTCACCCTCCGCCGACGTACCTGCCCAGGAAACCGCATTGCGCATATGCCTGAGCTTACGCCCGACCTTTACTCAGCGGATACGTGTTTTCACCAAGAGATACCTCACAGGCGTACGCATCCGGCCATGCGTACGAGTGGGCCGTGCGCGCCGGAGCGTGCGGCGCGAACGACCCACTGGGCAAGGAGAGTTGAGCCGGGCCTCGCGGGGATGGCCGGCGGCGGCCCGCGACCGGGCCAGGGGGTGCCCCGGCGGCGGCCCGCGACCGGGCCCAGCGGGTACCCTGCCGATCAGGCCGCGAGCCCGGCCGGATCGGCAGGACACCCCCTAGCGGACCGGGAGGTGGTACGAGAGCCGGTAGCGGTCCGCGGGGACGACCACGTCCGCCGTCTCGACGGCGCGACCGGAGGCGTAGTACGTCCGCCCGATGACCAGGACCACATGGCCGGGGACCCCGCCGAGGGAGAGCAGCTCCTCGGCCAGGCCGGGGCGCGCGCCGACGTCTTCCACCACGTTGTCCACGACGACGTCGATCGCGGCCATCCGGTCGACCACCCCGCAGCCGCCGAGCGGGCCCTCCTCGGGAAGCATCACCGGGGTGCGGCCGGTCACCGCGAGGGGCTCCCAGGAGGTGGACAGCATCATGGCCTCGCCCGCGTCCCGGAAGACGTAGCGGGTCCGCATCACCCGGTCGCCGGCCGCGATGCCGAGCCGCTCGGCGATCTCGGCGGGGGCTCCGGTCTGCTCGCTGCTGGAGTCCCAGGTGCCGCGCGCGCCGGCCTCGGCCTGCTCCTGGCGGAAGGGGGTCGAGCCGGCGGAGGAGCGGTACCCGGAGCGGGACACCCGGCGCGGCACGGGCTGCTCGCGCACGTACGTGCCGGAGCCGGACCGGCCTTCGACCAGGCCCTCGGCCATCAGGACCTTGCGGGCCTCCAGCGCGACCGTGTCGGAGACTCCGTACTCCTCCCGGATCCGCGCCTGCGAGGGCAGCCGGGCATGCGGGGGCAGGGACCCATCGACGATCTTCCGCCGCAGATCCCCGGCGACGCGCAGATAGGCCGGCTGCTCACCGAAAGTCACTGGCCACTCCCATCAGGTTGACAGACAGCTACAGCCTGGCAACCGACGGTTGTACGCCGCAAGCAAGGGCCAGAGTTTCACCCGATGTGATGAAACGAGGTCACCCAAACCCATTACCGCGGGTCATGGTCCGGTGGACCCGAGCTCTCCCCTGAGCTTCCGCTCCACGCACGCAGCGGGGGCGACCGTTGGTTCGGTCGCCCCCGCCGTTACCGGCTCAGGTGCTCAGTCGGTCGTTCGTTTCATTCGGCCGGTCTGCCGGTCTGCCGGTCTGCCGGTCGCGTCAGAACTGCAGCGACCAGACGTCGATCTTGCCGGTGTCGATGTTGGCGTTGTCGTTCACCCGGAGCTTCCAGGTGCCGTTGGCGACCTCGCTGGAGGCGTTGACGGTGTAGGTCTGGTTGATGTTGTCGGTGCTGCCGCCGCTGCGGTTGTGCAGGGTGTAGACGGAGCCGTCGGGGGCGACCAGGTCGACCTTCAGGTCACCGATGTAGGTGTGCTGGATGTTCACGCCCACCTGGAGGGCGGCCGGGGCGTTGCCCGCGACGCCGCTCACGGTGACCGGGGACTCGACGGTCGAGTTGTCGTTGATGGCGTAGTCCGCGGTGTTCTCGAACTTCGGCCCGGTGGGCGGGGTGGTGCCGGTGCCGACGCTCAGCAGGCGGTTCGGCGAGCCGGTGCCGGGGTTGGTCACCTTGTTGGCCGTGGACGCGTTCACCAGTGCGGTGCCGACCTGGGCCGGGGTGCTGGACGGGTTCTGCGAGAGGTACAGGGCGGCCGCGCCGGCGACGTGCGGCGAGGCCATCGACGTACCGGAGATGTTGTTGGTGGCGGTGTCGCTGGAGTTCCACGCCGAGACGATGGAGGAACCGGGCGCGAAGATGTCCAGGATGCTGCCGTAGTTGGAGTAGCTGGCCCTGGCGTCCGAGCTGGTCGTCGCACCGACCGTGAGGGCCTCGGCGACACGGGCCGGGGACTTGGTGTTGGCGTTGGTGTTCTCGTTGCCCGCCGCGACCGCGTAGGTGATGCCGGCGGCTATGGAGTTCCGCACGGCGGTGTCGAGCGCGGAGTCGGCGCCGCCGCCGAGGGACATGTTCGCCACGGCCGGCTTGACCGCGTTCCGGGTCACCCAGTCGATGCCCGCGACGACCCCGGCCGTCGTGCCCGAGCCGTTGTTGTCGAGCACGCGGACGCCGACGATCTTCGCCTTCTTGGCGACGCCGTACGCGTTGCCGCCGACGGTGCCGGCGACGTGGGTGCCGTGGCCGTGGCCGTCCTGCGCGGTGTTGTCGTTGTCGACGGCGTCGTAGCCGTAGGAGGCGCGGGTGCCGAAGTCCTGGTGGCTGATGCGGACACCGGTGTCGATGATGTACGCGGTGACGCCCTCGCCGGCCTTGTCCGGGTAGGTGTAGCTCTGGTTGAGCGGGAGCGACGGCTGGTCGATGCGGTCCAGGCCCCAGGACGGCGGGTTGGGCTGGGTGGCGTCGACGGTGAACGTCCGGTTCTGCACGACGGACGCGACGGCCGGGTCGGCGGCGATCTTCTTCGCCTGGGCCTCGGAGGCCGCGATGGAGTAGCCGTTCAGTGCCGCGCGGTAGACCTTGTCGATCTTCGCACCGTGGCGCTCGGCGACGGACTTGCCGCTGGCGAGCGTGGACCGGGCGGCGGAGTCCTTCAGGATCACGATGTAGCTGTCGGCGATCGTGCCGGCGGCGCCGGCGTTCACGATCCGGCCTTCCGCGGCGGATCCGCCGGCGGCCGAGGCCGGGAGGGCCGAGGCCGCGCCGAGCACAAGGGCGACGGCGGCCGTCGCGCTGAGGCCGGCGAGCTTCCGGCGGTGATGACGCATCACGGACATGTGAGGTGTCCTCCTGATAGGTGGTGCGTTGCGGGGGGTTAAGCGACGTGCCCATGACAATCAGTTCGGCCAAGGGCCCTTCGCCTCCGAAAGGTTGACCCACCATCAGGCGGTCCCACAAGAGGAGAACGGATGCGTAACATCCGTGCCACACAGCGGCCACGAACGGGAAAAGGGCCGGTGCACAGGCCTCATCCGATGCCCAGATCGGTTCCGGCCAAGCCGCCCTCCCGCGGCACAGCGGGCACCGCCCGGACACGCTCCGCGAAGCTCCCGGGACAGCGGGGGCGGAGGGATTCGCTCCGGCCTGCGGAGCCAGGGGCGGAATCCCGCCACCGCAGGCCCGGCCGGCCCGGGCAGGCGCCATGAGCGGGCGGACCGCGCCCGGTTGTGCAGTTTTCGTGAGTGCCCCGAGCCACCTGACGGAAATCCGCCGGACTCGACGCCCACCCGTCTGATGAACTGCACGCATGAGCCAGAATCTCGAGCTGAACTCCAAGGCGCAGGCCTTCACCGCCCTGCACGACCCGGCCGCCCCGCTCGCCCTCGCCAACGCCTGGGACGTGGCCAGCGCCCGCATCGTCGCGTCGGCCGGGGCCCCGGCCGTGGCCACCACCAGTGCCGGGGTGGCCTGGTCCCTCGGCGCACCCGACGGGGACGCGCTCGCCCGGGACCGGGCGCTGGACCTGATCGCCCGTTTGGTGGCCGCCGTGCCGGTGCCGGTGACCGCCGACATCGAGGGCGGCTTCGGCGCGGACGCGGCAGCGGTCGGCGAGACCGTCACCGGAGTGCTGGCCGCGGGCGCGGTGGGGATCAACATCGAGGACGGGTCCCGGCCCCCCGCCGAATACGCCGAGCGGCTCGCCGCGGCCCGGGCGGCCGCCGACCGGGCCGGCGTCCCCCTCTACATCAACGCCCGCATCGACACCTACCTCCGGGGCTTCGGCGAGCCGGGCCCGGCCCGGCTGGACGAGACCCTGGCCCGGGCCGCCCGCTACCTGGAGGCCGGGGCCAGCGGCATCTTCGTCCCCGGAGTGCACGATCCGGCGACGGTGGCCGAGCTCGCCAAGGGCATCTCGGCACCGCTGAACATCCTGGTGGGCCCGGGCGCCCCGACGGTCGCCGAACTCGGCGCGCTGGGCGCGGCCCGGGTGAGCCTGGGGTCCTGGGTGGCCGAGGCGGCGTACGCGGTGGTGCGGCGGGCGGCCGAACAGCTCGCCGCGGACGGCGGCTACGGGGCACTGACCGGCTCACTCGCCTACGGGGAGCTCAACGGGCTGCTCAAGGACTGAAGCACAGTTACTTGCAACGACCAACGAACGTAGGATCCGGCCGTGCCCATACCGAATGCGTCCAACGCCTCGAACGCCTCGAACCCGTCGAGCGCTGCGGAGAGCAGCCAGTCGGTCCCGCCGGCCGGAGCCTCCGGCGGCCCGGTCCCCGCCCGCAAGGTCACCGGCGCCGTCTGGGCCGCGCTGGCGATCGTCTACGTCGTCTGGGGTTCGACCTACCTCGGCATCCGGATCGTCGTCGAGACCATCCCGCCGTTCCTCTCCGCGGGCGCCCGGTTCATCACCGCCGGCCTGCTGCTGACCGCTCTGGTGGCCTGGCGGCAGGGCCCGGCGGCACTCAAGGTCACCCGCGCGCAGCTGGGATCGGCGGTGCTGGTGGGCCTGCTGCTCCTGCTCGGCGGCAACGCCCTGGTGGTGCTCGCCGAGACCTCGGTGCCGTCCGGGCTGGCGGCGCTGCTGATCGCGGCGGTACCGATGTGGGTAGTGCTGCTGCGGGCCGGCTCCGGGGACCGGCCGTCGCCGCGCACCCTGGGCGGCGTGCTCCTGGGCGTGGCGGGGCTCGCGGTGCTGACCGTGCCCGGCATCAGCGGGTCCGTACGGCTGTCGGGTGTGCTGCTCGTCCTCGGGGCGAGCGGGCTGTGGTCGATGGGCTCGTTCTCCGCCTCGAAGCTTCCGATGCCGGCGAACCCGTTCACCGCGAGCGCGTACGAGATGGTGGCGGGCGGCCTCGGCGCGCTGCTGGTGGGCCTGGTCCGGGGCGAGCAGCGGGGGCTGGACCTGGCGGCCGTGTCCACCCGGTCGTGGGTGGCGTTGGGCGCCCTGGTCCTGATCGGCTCCCTGGTCGCCTTCACGGCGTACGCGTGGCTGCTGCAGTCGGCGCCGCTGTCGCTGGTCGCCACGTACGCGTACGTCAACCCGGTGGTCGCGGTGCTGCTCGGTGCGCTGATCCTGGACGAGGCACTGACCTGGCCGATCCTGGCCGGCGGCACGATCGTGGTGGCGGCGGTCGGAGTGATCGTCTCCACCGAACGCAAGCAGTGAGGCTCCCGCGCTCGGGGATCACGGGGGCTCAGTCGCGGGCGGCCCGGTCGTAGAGGGCCTTGGCCCGGTCGTCGAAGAGCGCTGCCGTGGAGTCCACGTCGGTGTCGCCGCCGCTGAGCACCCCGATGAGCCGGCCCGGCCTGCCGGGGCCGCCGCGGTCGGCGACCCAGGGGCTGCCGCTGGTGCCCGTCCAGAACCCGGCGCAGCTGATGTACAGCATGTCCGGGTCGTCCTCGTCGTGGCCGGTCCGGGTGGTGCAGGAGATCGGCTTGTTCTCCGGGTTGCGGTCCTCCTCCGGATAGCCGACGACGGTGACGTCCCGCTCGTACCCGGAGTGCCAGTCGGCGGACGGGGCGTCCTCGCGGCCCACCACGTCCTGGAGGCTGCGGCCGTCCTCGCCGGGCTCGACGGTGAGGAAGGCGTAGTCGGCCGTGTCCTCGCCCCACTTGGCCCAGCGGTCGTCGACGTGGATCGAGGTGACCTTCCACCGGCCCAGGGGCTGCCGGCCGGCGCCCCCGCCGGAGAAGGCGGGGGCGAAGGAGAGGTCGCCGATGGCGAGACCGTCGTGGGCGACCTCGCCCGGCCGGCCGTCCTTGCCCTCGGGCGCCACGCAGTGCGCGGCGGTGGCGACGACATTGCCCTTCGGGCTGTCGACCACGCTCGCCGTGCACCAGTGTTGCCCGTCGGCCATGAGCACGCCGACCGTGGGGAACGGGTGGTCGGCGGCGTTGCCCACGCCGTCGGCACGCAGGTCGAACAGCGCGAGGGCGAGCACCGCGAGCACGGCGGCGGCCGCGGATATGCCCTTGGCCAGGCCGCTCATCGGGCTGCGGACGCGGTCTCCGGAGGAGCTGTCTTCGATGGAGCTGTCTTCGATGGAGCTGTCTCCGGCGCGGGGGCCGGGGCGGGGTCGGGTGTGGGTGCCAGCAGCACCTTGCTGATCCACTCCAGCGAACCCTCCCTCATGCCCCGTACGTACGACTTGCCGTTGTGCTCACCATCCTGGATCACCTGGAGGCGGGTGTGCACGGGACCCCTGCCGTACTCCCGCATGAACTTCTCGGCCTGGTCGCGCCCGCTCTCCTTGGTGCCGATCTGGAAGTTGACGTAGACGTCGGGGCCCTTGGCCTCGATGAGCTTCCGGGCCAGCTTCTCCGGGTTGTTCGCGTCCATCGCCGCCCGGTTCCCCTTCCACAGCGGGGAGTCGGGGACGATGTCGACCCCGCTGGCGATGACCGCCTTGAAGCGGTCCGGGTGTTTCAGGACGTGCTTGAGGGCGCCGAAACCGCCCGAGGAGGAGCCCATGAAGGCCCAGCCGTCGCGGGCGGTGAAGGTGCGGAAATTGGCCTTCACGAAATCCGGCACGTCATCGGCCATCCAGGTGCCCATCCTGGGCTGCCCGGGGATGTCCGAGCCGTCGAAGTGGTTCTTGGTGTCCGCGTTGATCACCGGCATGACCAGGATGAAGGGCAGGCTGCGGCCCGCCTCGGCCCCGTCGGTCACGGCCTGCTGCAGGCCCAGGCCGGGGCCCGTCCCCCAGTAGTTGTTCGGGTAGCCGCGGCCGCCCGGCAGGGAGATCAGCACCGGGAACGCGCTGCGGGCGTAGGCCGGGTCGTCGTACTCCTTGGGCACCCACACCCAGACGTCGCCGGTGAACCCCGATTTCGCGCCCTTGAGGGTGGTCTTCCCGATCTCGGTGCCGTCGGGCAGGCGGGCGGCCCGGACGAACTTGGCGGCCGGACCGGTCGGCAGCCGCGTCCCGGGGCGCGCCCGGCCCGCCGCGCCGGTGCCGGACGCGGGGTCGGCCGCGGTCTCGGCGGTCCGGCCGAAGCTGATCGGCTCGCCTATGTCGCTGAACAGGTCGTACTGGTACGCCGCCACACCGCCCCCGGCGGTGAGGGCGAGCGCGAGGGCACCGCAGATCAGGAACAGGCGCCTGCGCCGGGGCCTGCGGGGATTGCGGGGCCCGCGGCGCTTGCCGGCGTCGCCGCCCTGCTGGTCTCCCTGGTGGTCTTGTTGCACGGAACATCTCCGACCGTTACCGACTGATCCCCCTTACACAACTTAGAGAGCCCAAAACACCCGATCAGGTTGCCTGCCCCGGCCTGCCCGGCCTGCCCCGGCCTGCCCACCGTCCGACCCGCGGCCCGGCCGGTGAGGCGGGTTCGCCGCCGTGTCACCCGGCGTCCGGCTTCGGCGCCTTCATCACCTTGCTGGTCTCCTGCAGGGCGCTCTCCTTCATGCCCCGGACGTAGTCCCAGCCGTTGTGGTCGCCGCCCTTGATCTCGTGGATGGTCACCTTGACCGGGCCCTTGCCGAACTGCGTCCGGAACTTCTCCAGCCGTGCCCGGCCGCCCTCCTTGGTGCCGTACTGGAAGTTGACGTACACCTCGGGGCCGTTGCCGTCGATCAGCTTCTGGGCGAGCTTCTCCGGGTTGTTGGCGTCCATCTCCTTCTGGTGGCCCTTCCAGAGGGGGGAGTCCGGGACGATCTCGCCGCCGTTGGCGATGACGGCCTTGAACCGGTCCGGGTGCTGCATGACCTGCTTGAGGCCGACGAAGGCGCCGGAGGAGTTGCCCATGAAGGCCCAGCCGTCACGGGACTTGTAGGTGCGGAAGTTGGCCTTGGCGAAAGCGGGGATGTCCTCGGCCATCCAGGTGCCCATCTTGGCCTGGCCGGGTATGTCGGAGCCGTCGTAGTAGTACTTGGCGTCCGGGTTGAGCACCGGCATGACCAGGACGAAGGGCAGGCTGGTGCCGGCCTTGGCGCCCTCGCTGATCGCCTTCTGCAGGCCGAGGCTGCGGTCGGCCCAGTAGTTGTTCGGGTAGCCGTTGCCGCCCGGAAGGGCGATCAGCACCGGGAAACCGCTCTTGGCGTACTTCGGGTCGTCGTACTCCTTGGGCGTCCACACCCAAACGTCGCCCTCGAAGCCGGACTTCGCCCCCTTGAGCCGGGTCTTGGATATCCGGGTGCCGTCGTCGAGCTTGGCGGTCTGCTTGAACTTGGCGGCCGGGCCGGTGGGCAGCGAGACGTCCGGGTCGCCGCCGGGCGAGGGGGCGGTGCCGCCGGAGTCCTTGCCGCCGGCGCCCTGGCCGGCGGGCGGGGTGCCGTAGCTGACGGTCTCGCCGTTGCCGTCGAACCAGTCGGTCTTCCAGTACGCCCAGCCGGCGCCGCCGCCGGCCAGCAGCGCCACGACGAGCGCCGAGCCGATCCACACCTTCTTCCGGGAGCGGCGGGGCCGGGCGGCCGGCGGCTCCGGCTGCTCCTGGTACGGGGGCTGCCCGTACGGCGGCTCCTGGTACGGCGGCTCCTGGTACTGCGGCGTCCGGTGCGGCTGCTCCTGGTACTGCCGCCCGTACGACTGACCGTACGGTTGCTCGTACCCCTGCTGCCCCGGGTATCCCTGCCCCGGGTATCCCTGCTGTCCCGGGTATTCCTGGTGCTGCTGAGGCTGCTGGTATCCCGGGTACGGCTGGTCATCGGGCCGCGGGCGCTGCGGGTACTGGTGCACGGACTTCGCTCCGAACGGTCATGACTGCCCCCACGGGACAGAACGGCTGGTCATCCCCCTACTCCTGATGCACCAATGCCCCGTCGGGTTTCAAAAGCGGCCGAAAAGATGAGCTGAATCTCAGCTCAGCACACCGATGCACCGGCCCAGCAGTGCGATCAGCTGCTCCCGCTCCGCGGCGGAGAACTCCGCGGCCAGCCCCCGCTCGACCCGTACCGCGGCCGCGTCCGCCACCGCCATGACCGACCGGCCCTCCTCGGTGAGCCGGGTCTCCAGCACGTTGCGGTGCCACTCGTGCGGGGTGCGCTCGATGAGCCCGCGCTCCTGGAGGTTCTTCAGCACGGTGTTCATGGTCGGCGGCGTGACCCCGCACAGCCGGGCCAGGGCCGCGGCGGAGATCCCGGGCTTCTCCGCGAGCCAGGCCAGCGCGGCGTACTGCGGGACCGTCACCCCGGCCGGCTTGAGCGCGGCGTTCTTGGCGGTCAGCAGAGCCTGCTCGGCGCGCTTGATGTGGGAGCCGATGCGCTCTTCGACGGGCATGGAGGTCATTCCCGAATCCTACGACCCTTGCAATCATTAGAGCTCTAACATAACTTTCACTCCACACGACAGAGAGTGAGCTAACCATCATGCGTACACACCTGAATCGGGGCGCGGTCGCCCTGGCCACCGCCTTCCTCGCCGCCCTGGCCACCGCCCCCTCCGCCACGGCGTCCGACGCCACCGCCCCGGCCTCCGCTGCCACAGCTCCCCACGCCCGTCTCTCCACCGCCTTCGTCCTGCCGGGCGCGAAGGTCTACCCGGAGGGCATCGCGGCCGACGCCCGCACCGGCGACGTGTACGTCGGCTCGTACGCGGACGGCACGGTCTACCGCGCCCGCCCGGGCCGCCGTACCGCGGAGGTCTTCCTGCCGGCCGGCACCGACGGCCGGGACACCGCCAACGGACTGCGGGTGGACGACCGGGGCCGGTTGTGGGTCACCGACTCCACCACCGGAGTCGCCGTCTACGACACGGCCACCGGCACCCGCCTGGCCCACTTCGAAGCGGCCGGCGGGACCCCCTTCTTCATCAACGACCTGACCCTCACCCCGGACGGCACCGCCTACCTGACGGACAGCTTCCGCGCGGTGGTCTACCGGGTCACCCCCGCCGACCTGGCCCGCGGCACCGGCACCCTCCAGGCGGCCTACGACCTCGGCCGGCCGTCCGGCGGCGTCTTCCTGAACGGGATCGTCTCCGACCCGCGGGGCCGCTACCTCCTCACCGTGGACATGGCCGCCGGCGACCTCTACCGGATCGACCTCGGCTCCGGCGCCGTCCGCCGGGTCGCCCTGCACGGCGCCGCCGACGTGAAGGCCGCCGACGGCCTCCACCTCTCCCCCGGCGGCACCCTGCGGGTGGTCCACAACACCACCAACACCCTGACCCGCTGGCAGCTCTCGGCGGACGGCACCCGGGCCCGCCTCACCGGCACCCTGACCGACCCGGACCTGCAGATACCCACCACCCTGACCCGCTCCCACGGCCGCACCCTGGTGGTCCGCTCCCAGTTCGACAAGGGAGGCCCCCTGACCCCGAGCACCGGCAGCCCGACCACCTTCACCATCGCGGCCGTCCGGGGCCTGTGAGCCCCTCTCCCGCCCCGTCCTCGAAGGGCGGGGTCACGGGTCATCCCGCCCGCGGGTGGGCGCGCTCGGCCAGCCAGCCCGACATCGCGCGGACGCCGAAGCCGATGGACCGCTCGTCCGGGGCGAAGTCGCCGTAGTGCGGGCAGCTCTTCGTGATGCCGTCGCCGGGGGCGCGGACACCCAAGAAGCTGTAGGTGCCGGGGATGCGGTCCAGGAACAGCGCGAAGTCCTCGCCGTTGAACGGGAACGCGGTGTGCATCACCGTCGCCCCGTCCGGGCCGAATCGGCGGCGCAGGTGCCGCGCCAGGGCGTGGGCCTCCCGCTCCGGGCAGACCATGGCCGGGAACGGCTCGGCGGGGAAGTTCACCAGGGCCCCGGCGTACGGCTTGGCCAGCCGACGGATCTCCTCGCGTACCTCGACGTACCGCTCCTCGGGCCAGCAGCGGTACCACACCCGCACCCCGGCCCGGCCCTCCCCGTCGGGCTGCTGCGCCTCGGCCCCTACGACGACGAACCGGGCCAGCGGCCCGTCCGGCGTCTGGACGTCGGCGACCATCCGCTCCAGATCGGCGGGGGTCTCCGGGGGTGCGACCGTGGCGAGCCCGCCGATCTCGGCGGCCAGCCGCTGCGCCGCCCCGGCCGCGTCCGGGCCGGACAGCGTGATCACTGCACCGTCCTGACCCGGCAGTCCGCTGCCGGGCGTCACGGCGAACTGCCCGACCGGGAACGGGCCGCAGTGCAGGGCGTGGATCTCCTCGGGACGGGTCCGCTCCAGCACACCGGCGTCGATCATCGCGCGGGCACCCGTCAGCGTCTCCTCGGCGGGCTGGAAGCAGAAGACGACCGTGCCGCTCAGCCGGTGCCGCAGCCCCGCCAGGACCTGCGCGACACCGACGCCCACGGTGGTGTGGATGTCGTGCCCGCACACATGCGCCGCCTCGGCGCCTCCCGTGACGATCCCCTCCGGCGGCACCGCGTCCATGTCGGCCCGGTAGGCCACCGTACGTCCGGGACGCGCGCCCTTCAGTACGCCGACGACCCCGTGGCCGC
The DNA here is from genome assembly GCF_040689505.1 of Streptomyces sp. NPDC051211. Classification (NCBI taxonomy): domain Bacteria; kingdom Bacillati; phylum Actinomycetota; class Actinomycetes; order Kitasatosporales; family Streptomycetaceae; genus Streptomyces; species Streptomyces sp. NPDC051211. The sequence goes on along the minus strand of NZ_JBFBAV010000022.1, from coordinate 94,121 downwards.
CCACCCCGGCGGTCACCTTCAGCCCGGCGGCACGGAGCCGGTCGGCCACCGCCGCGGCGGTACGGCGCTCCTGTCCGGCCGTCTCGGGATGCCGGTGGAGATCACGCCGTAAGGCGATCAGACCGCGGTCGAGCCGCGCGGCGGCGGCGTCGATCGCCGCCTGGTCCCCCCGGAGGGGACGCCCGCCGGGACCGGCCGCTGCGGCGAGCCCGGCCGGCAGCACGGCGCCGACTCCGGCAGCCGCGGTAGTGCCGAGCAGGGTGCGGCGGGTGAGGACGGGCTTCTTCGGACCGGTCATGTTTCCCCCAGTGAACGTGCGGCGCGCTCCACGGGCGTCGGTGTCCGCCCGGCGCAGACCGCCAGTCAATCAAAAAAGGGCTCGATCGGGCCCCAACTCCCCTCCACCACAAGGCAACTGAGAGGCTGCGCTCCGCCCGCCCGTGCGGCGAGGGGTGCCGGGCGGTCACCCGAACGCCCCGGCCACCTTGCCTCCCACCCGTCCCGGCCATCGGATGGAGTGCGTGACGCGGGCCCGCTCGGGGCTCGCCCAATGCCTGGCGGACCGCCCTCACGGACGGTCTGCGGGACGGCAGGAAAGGGCGCCATGTACGTTCGCACCCTCTACGCAACAGGCGATCCGGCCGAGCTCGGCGGCGTGGCCGAGGCGATCGGCAGCGAAGGACGACGGATGCTGTCGGAACAGCCCGGCTACCGCGGCATGGGCTTGTTCGTCGACCGCGAGCTCGGCAAGCTCCTCGTGGGCTCGTGGTGGGAGGACGAAAGGAGCCGGCAGGCCAGTGACGAGAGCCTTCGCGAGCGGCGCGCCGAGCTGCTGGCGCCGTTCGCGCAGACCGTGACGATCGACAACTGGGAGGCGGCGGTCGCCCGGCGCGCGGACGACATCGGGCCCGGCGCGTGGTTCCGGCTGGTCCGCATGGAGGTCGCCCCGTCCGACGTGGACCTGCTGGTGGAAACGTTCCGCGACACCGCGCTGCCCAAGCTCCAGAGCATGCCCGGCCTGGAGGGCACGTCCCTGCTCATCGACCGCGCCACGGGCCGAGCCGCAGTGGGCTCGATCTACACCGACCACAACGCCATCGCGGCCTCCCGCGGCGCCGTCGCGGCGGTACGCGGCCAGGCCACGGCGAAGGCACGCGTGACCACCCGAAGCCTCGAGGAATTCGAGGTGGCCGTCGCTACGGCGGTCACATCGTCCTGACCGCGCCGATCGGACTGACGCCGGAAGGGGCCGGACTCAACAGAGTCCGGCCCCTTCCGCGCTGCACGATCGACGATGGAGAGCTCGTGGTGTGGTTCGCGCACGTCGGACACCGCTCCACTGTCCATGACACCTAATGCCGGCTGATCCGCGGTTATGGCGCGGCAAGTTGCCGAAAGCCCCCGGACCGGCATCGTTGGCTCTCCAGCTCGAGCGGCGGGCCGCTACCGTGAAGCCATGACCGCACTGCCCGACTGGATGCGCCCGCCGCGCGCGGAAGGCTGGTTCGCGGAGGACCTCGACCACCTGCCCGAGGCACCCCGCCACACCGAGTTGATCGATGGAGCCCTCGTCTTCATGATGTCGCCCCAGCGGTCCTGGCACGGCCGCCTCGTCACCGCCCTGACCACCACGCTCATGGCGCAGGCGCCGGCCGGCTTCGAGGTCGAGCGCGAGATGACGATCCGCCTCGATGCTCGCAACCGCCCCGAGCCGCACCTCTTGCTGACGAACCTGCCCTATGACCCCGACCGCACCTGGTACGCCCCGGAGGACGTGAAGCTCGTCGTGGAGGCGGTGTCACCCGAGTCCGCCCACCGCGATCGCACGGTGAAGCTCCGCAAGTACGCGGAGGCCGGCATCCCGCACTACTGGTGCATCGAGGACGAGGACGGGGCACCCGTCGTCCACGTCTACGAGCTCGACGAACCCACCGGCGCATACGCGCCCGCCGGGATCTTCCGAGGCACCCTCCAGCGCCCCGTGCCTTTCGAGGTCAGCCTGGACCTCGACAAGCTCACGCCGCCCCGAAGCAGCTGAAAAGTCGGCACCACGTCAGCGCGGGAATGCAGAAGGGGTCGGACTCGCCAGAGTCCAACCCCTGCTGACCTGCACGTTTGACGACAGCCAAGATGCAGTAACGAGACGACTACACGTTGAAGCGGAACTCCACCACGTCGCCGTCCTGCATCACGTACTCCTTGCCCTCCATGCGGGCCTTGCCCTTCGCGCGGGCCTCGGTGACCGAGCCGCAGGCGACCAGGTCGGCGAAGGAGATGACCTCGGCCTTGATGAAGCCGCGCTGGAAGTCGGTGTGGATCACGCCGGCGGCCTCGGGGGCGGTGGCGCCCTTCTTGATGGTCCAGGCGCGGGTTTCCTTCGGGCCGGCCGTCAGGTAGGTCTGCAGGCCGAGGGTGTCGAAGCCGACGCGGCCGAGGGTGGCCAGGCCGGGCTCTTCCTGGCCGACCGACTGGAGGAGCTCGAGGGCCTCCTCGTCGTCGAGCTCGGCGAGGTCCGCCTCCAGCTTGGCGTTGAGGAAGATGGCCTCCGCCGGGGCGACCAGGGCCGACTGCTCGGCCTTGAACGCGTCGTCCGTCAGCTCGTCCTCGTCGACGTTGAAGACGTAGAGGAACGGCTTGGTGGTGAGCAGGTGCAGCTCGTGGAGGAGTTCGCCCTGCTCGGTGCCCTTGGTGATGCCCTTCGAGAAGAGGGTGTCGCCGGCCTCGAGGATCTTCTTGGCCTCGACGACGGCCGCCAGGACGGCGACCTTGTCCTTCTGGAGGCGGGACTCCTTCGTCAGGCGCGGCTCCGCCTTCTCGATGGACTGGAGGTCGGCGAGGATCAGCTCGGTGTTGATCGTCTCGATGTCGTCCTTCGGCGAGACCTTGCCGTCGACGTGCACGACGTTCTCGTCCTTGAAGGCACGGATGACCTGGCAGATCGCGTCGGACTCGCGGATGTTCGCGAGGAACTTGTTGCCCAGGCCCTCGCCCTCCGAGGCGCCGCGCACGATGCCCGCGATGTCGACGAAGTCGACGGTCGCCGGGAGGATCTTCTGCGAGCCGAAGATGCCCGCCAGGACCTGCAGGCGCGGGTCCGGGACCCCGACCACGCCGACGTTCGGCTCGATGGTGGCGAACGGGTAGTTGGCCGCCAGCACGTCGTTCTTGGTCAGGGCGTTGAACAGGGTCGACTTGCCGACATTCGGCAGGCCGACGATTCCGATCGTGAGCGACACGTTGGCGACTTCCCGTAGCTGCTGGAGGGTACGGCCCGGGCATGGGCCATCAGACAGTTTACGCGTGTCCCGGGGCCCCGATCCGGGGTGCGGCGCCTAGCCTCGTGGGGTGGAGCAATACAGGGTGCGGTCAGATCATCACACCACGCAGCAGCGGCCCCCGGCCCAGCGGCGGCCCGCCGGGGCCGCGGCCGCCGTGGCACGGCCCCGGCCTCCCCGGCCGCCGGCGGCACCCCGCCGACTGCCGAGGCCCCGGCTGACCGGCCTCGGCGGCGGGCTGTTCGCCTGTGCCGCCATGATGCTCGCGGGCGGGATCGTCTGGCTGCTCTTCGACGCGTCGCTGGTGGGGTACGGGGTGCTGTTCCTGCCGGTGGCCGCGGCGACGGCGATCTGGGTGCGACCCGCCGACCTGATCACCGCGCCGGTCGCGGTCCCGATCGCCTTCGCGGTGGGGGTGTGGCCCATCGCCGGCGGGTCGGGCGGGGTGGGCGGGCAGCTGATGGGGGTGGTCAGCGCCCTGTCGCTGCAGGCCGGATGGCTGTACGCCGGGACGCTGGTCGCCGCGCTGATCGCGCTGGCCCGGCGGGCCGCACTGAGCAACCGGCGGCGGATGGCCGCCGCCCGCCGCCTGCCCGCCTGACCCCTGACCGCCGGGCCTCCTCCACCCTGCGCGCCCGATCTGACCGCCCGGCGCCTGCCCGCCTGACCCCTGCCCGCCCGGTGCCGCCCGTCCTCAGTGCGCGTCGCGGGCCGCCATCGCCGCGCCCACGATGCCCGCGTTGTTCTGGAGGCGGGCCGGGACGATCTCGGCGCGGATGCCCTCGATCAGCGGCAGGAACTTCTCGGGCTTGCGGCTGACGCCACCGCCGATGATGAAGAGTTCCGGGGAGAACAGCATCTCCACATGGGCCAGGTACTTGTGCAGCCGGCGGGCCCACCGTTCCCAGCTGAGGTCCCCGTCCTCCTTCGCCTTCACCGATGCCCGCGTCTCCGCATCGTGGCCGTGCAGCTCCAGGTGCCCGAGCTCGCTGTTGGCGACCAGGTGCCCGTCCGTGAAGAGGGCGCTGCCGATGCCCGTGCCGAGGGTCAGCAGGATGACCGTCCCGGTGCGGCCGCGCCCCGCGCCGTACGTCATCTCGGCGACGCCCGCCGCGTCCGCGTCGTTGAGGATGGTCACCGGCAGCCCGTCCAGATGGGCGGAGAGCAGCGCCCGGGCATCCAGGTCGACCCACGCCTTGTCGACGTTGGCCGCCGAACGGGTGATGCCGCCGGTGACCACCCCGGGGAAGGTGATCCCGACCGGGCCGGCCCAGTCGAAGTTCCGGACCACCTCTGCGACGCAGCCGGCCACCCCCTCGGGGGTGGCCGGCTGCGGTGTCAGTACTTTGTGGCGCTCGGCGGCGAGCTCTCCGCGCGCCAAGTCGACCGGTGCGCCCTTGATTCCGGATCCACCGATGTCCACGCCCATGATCTGCGTCGTCTGCATGGACATACGGTACGAAAGGCGCTACTTGTCGGCGACCAGTTCCGCCGCCTCGGCGCGCAGATCCCGGCGCAGTTCCTTCGGCAGGGAGAAGGTGATGTGCTCCTCCGCCGTCTTGACCAGCTCGACGTCCTCGAAGCCGCGCGCCGCCAGCCAGCCCAGGACTTCCTCGACCAGCACCTCGGGCACGGACGCGCCGGAGGTCAGGCCGACCGTGGTGACGCCCTGCAGCCAGGCCTCGTCGATCTCGTGGGCGAAATCGACCAGATGGGCGGCGCCCGCGCCGGCGTCCAGGGCGACCTCCACCAGCCGGATGGAGTTCGAGGAGTTCTTCGAGCCCACGACGATGACCAGGTCGGCGTCGGCGCCCATCGCCTTGACGGCCGCCTGCCGGTTCGACGTGGCGTAGCAGATGTCGTCGCTCGGCGGCGAGAGGAGCAGCGGGAACTTGGTCTTCAGCGCGTCGACCGTCTCCATCGTCTCGTCGACCGAAAGGGTGGTCTGGGAGAGCCAGACGACCTTGGACTCGTCGCGGACGGTGACCTTGTCCACGTCGTCCGGGCCGTCGACGATCGTGATGTGGTCCGGGGCCTCGCCGGAGGTGCCGATGACCTCCTCGTGGCCCTCGTGGCCGATGAGGAGGATGTCGAAGTCCTCGTTGGCGTACCGGACGGCTTCCTTGTGCACCTTGGTGACCAGGGGGCAGGTGGCGTCGATCGTCGCCAGCTTGCCGCGGGCGGCTTCCTCGTGGACGACCGGGGCGACACCGTGAGCGGAGAACATCACGATGTTCCCCTCGGGGACCTCCTCGGTCCGCTCGACGAAGATCGCGCCCTTCTTCTCCAGCGTCTGGACGACGTACTTGTTGTGCACGATCTCGTGGCGGACGTACACCGGGGCGCCGTACTGCTCGAGGGCCTTCTCGACGGCGATCACAGCTCGGTCCACGCCCGCGCAGTAGCCACGAGGGGCGGCGAGCAGGACACGGCGACGGGATGCGGGAGCAGTCATACGGACCATCGTACGGCCGCGTCGGTGAGCGCGAAGATCGGTCCGCCGACAGAGACTGGGGCGGAACCCTGTTCCCCTTGTCGCCCGGAGGATGGTGTGGCGCGGTCATGACGGAAGACGGGCGGCTACGGCGGAGTCTGGGCTTCCGGGATCTGGTCGTGTACGGGCTGCTGTTCATCGCGCCGATGGCCCCGGTCGGCATCTTCGGCACGCTGGACGCCAAGTCGCACGGCGCCGTCGCGCTGGTCTACCTGTGCGCGACCGTGGCGATGGCCTTCACCGCCTTCTCGTACGCGCAGATGGTGCGGGTGGCCCCGCAGGCCGGGTCGGTGTTCACGTACGCCCGCAAGGGGCTCGGCGAGGGGCCGGGCCTGATCGCCGGGTGGATGGCGATGCTGGACTACCTGCTGATCCCGGCGGTGGCGTACCTGTTCTCCGGGATCGCGATGAACGCGCTGGTCCCGGAGGTGTCGCGGTGGGTGTGGACGGCGCTGGCCGTGCTGGTGACCACGCTGCTGAACCTGTGGGGGGTACGGGCGGCCGCGCGTGTCGGCTTCGCGGTGCTGGCCATGGAGATCCTGGTGCTGCTGGTGTTCCTGGTGTCCGCGGTGACGGTGCTGGTCCGGGACGGGGCGCAGCGCGGCTGGCTCTCGCCGCTCACCGGCGACGGCTCGCTCGGCTTCAGCCCGGCCGCCGTCCTCGGCGCGGTCTCGGTGGCGGTGCTCTCGTACCTCGGTTTCGACGCCATCGCCTCCTTCGCGGAGGAGGTGACGGGGGGATCGGCCCGGGTGGCCCGGGCGGTGTTGTTCTGTCTGGGGCTGACCGGGGTGCTGTTCGTCGCCCAGACCTATCTGGCGGCGCTGCTGGCGCCGGTGTCCTCGGCGGAGCTGGCGGCGGATCCGGCGCAGCAGGGGCCAGCCTTCTACAACGCGGTGGAGGCCTCGGTCGGGACCTGGCTGCACGATCTGGTGGCGGTCAGCAAGGCGGTCGGGGCGGCTTTCGCGGCGCTGGCCGGGCAGGCGGCGGCCGGCCGGCTGCTGTTCGCGATGGCCCGGGACCGGCGGCTGCCGCATGCGCTGGCCCGCACCTCGGGCGGAACTCCGCGGGCGGCGCTGCTGGTCGCGGCGGTGGTGACGCTGGTCGCCGCGGTGTGGGCGGCCCGGCGGGACGACGGGCTGGACCACCTGGTCTCGGTGGTGGACGTCGGGGCGCTGGTGGCGTTCACCCTGCTGCACGCCTCCGTGGTGGGCTGGTTCTGGGTGCGGCGGGGCGGCGAGGCGGCCGGCGAGGGGCCGCCGAGCCGGTGGAAGCACCTGGTGGTCCCGGTGCTGGGCGCGGCGGTGACGGTGGCGGTGATCGTCGAGGCCTCGTGGACGGCGCAGCTGGTGGGGGCGGTCTGGCTGGCGGTGGGGCTGGCGGTGCTGTTCGCCCAGCGCGGGCGACGCGCGGGGCTTCCGCAGGAGGAACCCAAGGAGACTGTCGGCGGCGCCGGTTAGCCTGCCTGCATGAGTCTGAATACGTCGGCCGAGGCGCCGCTGCCCGTCGGCCAGGTGTCCCGGCTCATCGGGGGCTGGATCGAGCGGCTCGGCCAGGTGTGGGTGGAGGGGCAGATCACGCAGCTGTCCCGGCGGCCGGGTGCGGGGGTGGTCTTCCTGACCCTGCGCGATCCGTCGCACGACATCTCGGTGAGCGTGACCTGCTACCGGCAGGTGTTCGACGAGGTCGCGGACGCGGTGGCGGAGGGCGCCCGGGTCGTCGTCCTGGCGAAACCGGAGTGGTACGCGCCGCGAGGCCAGCTGTCGCTGCGGGCCACGGAGATACGGCCGGTGGGCATCGGGGAGCTGCTGGCCCGGCTGGAGCGGCTGAAGCGTTCACTGGCCGCCGAGGGGCTGTTCGCGCTCGACCGGAAGCGGCCGCTGCCGTTCCTGCCGCAGCTGGTGGGGCTGGTGGTCGGTCGGGCCTCGGCGGCCGAGCGGGATGTGCTGGAGAACGCCCGGCGGCGCTGGCCGGCGGTCCGCTTCGAGGTGCGGAACGTCGCCGTCCAGGGGGTTCACGCGGTTCCCCAGGTGGTCCAGGCGGTGAAGGAGCTGGACGCGCTCGACGAGGTCGACGTGATCATCGTGGCGCGGGGCGGCGGCAGCGTGGAGGACCTGCTGCCGTTCTCCGACGAGCAGGTCGTACGGGCGGTGGCCGCGGCCCGCACTCCGGTGGTCTCGGCGATCGGGCACGAGCCGGACTCGCCGCTGCTGGACCTGGTCGCCGACCTGCGGGCGTCCACCCCGACCGATGCCGCGAAGAAGGTGGTTCCGGACGTCGGCGAGGAGCTGGAGCGGGTCCGGCTGCTCCGCGACCGCGCGCTGCGGTCCGTACGGGGCCTGCTGGACCGGGAGGAGCGGGGGCTGGCGCATGCGCTGGGCCGCCCGGTGTTCGTGCATCCGCAGCGGATGGTGGAGACCCGGCAGGACGAGCTGGAGGCGCTGCTCGGGCGCAGCCGGCGCACGCTGGGGCATCTGCTGGACCGGGCCGAGTCGGAGTTGGCCCACACGCGGGCCCGGGTGGTGGCGCTGTCCCCGGCGGCGACGCTGGAGCGGGGTTATGCGGTGCTTCAGCGGGCGGACGGGCATGTGGTGCGTTCGCCGGAGGAGGTCCCGGTGGGCGAGGTGCTGCGCGCGCGGGTGGCGGAGGGCGAGCTGACGGTGCAGGTCACCGACCTTCCCCTCAAGTAACGACACACTCCTGCAATATTTCCGTTGTACTACGCATATAAGGTGGCAGGAATGGCCGAGTCGGACACGTCGCTGGAATCCCGGGGAACGCTGGGGTACGAGCAGGCCCGGGACGAGCTGATCGAGGTCGTCCGCAAGCTGGAGGCGGGCGGCACCTCGCTGGAGGACTCGCTCGCCCTGTGGGAGCGAGGCGAGGAGCTGGCGCGGGTCTGCCGGCACTGGCTGGAGGGCGCCCGGGCCCGGCTGGACTCGGCGCTGGCGGCGCGGGAGTCCGGCGCAGAGGCCGAGTAGGCGGGAGCGGCCGGAGCGGGGCCGAAACGCCCCGGGGAGTTGTGAGCCAGCCCACACGCCCACCACATTAGTTGAATTTTCATCTATCTCTGCGTAGTGTCGGGGACATCGCTTCAGCCCCGTATGGAAGAAGGCTTTCCGATGTCCCTCGTTCTCGACGCCGCCGCCCAGGACCTCCTGTTCCGCGAGGCACGCACCGCCAACTCGTTCACCGACGAGCCGGTGACCGAGGAGCAGGTCCAGGCGATCTACGACCTGGTCAAGTACGGCCCGACCGCCTTCAACCAGACCCCGCTGCGCATCACCCTGGTCCGCTCCCCCGAGGCCCGCGAGCGCCTGGTGAAGCACATGGCCGAGGGCAACCAGGCCAAGACCGCCGCCGCTCCGCTGGTCGCGATCCTCTCCGCGGACAACGAGTTCCACGAGGAGCTCCCCCACCTGCTCCCGCACTTCCCGCAGGCCAAGGACGCCTTCTTCAGCGAGCGCCCGGTCCGCGAGCAGTCCGCGGTCCTGAACGCCGCCCTGCAGGCCGCCTACTTCATCGTCGGCGTCCGCGCCGCCGGCCTGGCCGCCGGCCCGATGACCGGCCTGGACTTCGCCGGCCTCCAGAAGGAGTTCCTGGACGCCGACCACACCCCGCTGATGGTCGTCAACATCGGCAAGCCGGGCGAGGACGCGTGGTTCCCGCGCTCCCCGCGCCTGGACTTCGACCAGGTCGTCACGACCGTCTGAGTCCCCCGCGCACGGCACATACGGCGAAGGCCGCCCCGGAACCCCGGGGCGGCCTTCGCCGTATCCGTCTGCGCACTGCGGCTCGCTCAGCCCTTCTTGAACTCCAGCGCCGCCGCCATCTTCGCCAGCTGCTCGAAGGAGGCCGTGCCGGTCACCACCGTCACGTGGCCCTGCTCCGCCCGCACCAGCGCGTCGTACTTCGGCCCGTCCCAGCGCTCCCACGCCAGGTCGCCGACCTGCTGGGTCTGCCCGGTGGCGGTGGCCTGCTGGGTCACCCTCGCCAGGTACTTCGCGGAGGTGTCGCTGGACTGCTCGAGCGCCACGTACTGGTTGTCCGGGTCCAGGAAGCCCAGGTGCCAGGCGTTGGCGTTCTTCCGCTCGTACGTCACCGAGGTCGCCCGCCACTCCTGCGGCAGGCCGGTCGGCGCAGCCAGCGGATACGGCGCCGCGCGCCGGGCCGTGAGGGTCTCGACCCGGTAGTCGACGACGCGCGTCGGGTCGGCCTTCTCGTCATGCGGGAGGAAGATGTAGATCCCCGCGACGACGATGCCGATCAACGCCAGCGACCGGACCATGTCCCAGATCGTCTGCTTGCCTTTCATACCTGCCACGCACCTATCGTCCCGCATGCCCCACGCGATCAAGGACAGGGGTCCGCCCAGGACAATCCGGTGTCCGATATGCCGCTCATACGTGACCCCCTCTGCTCAATATGTCGACGTACCGATAGAGTTCCAGCACCCTCACATCTCCGGCCGTCGTCGTACAGAAAGGTGCGCTCCGATGACCGAGCACAACCTGCCGCCCCAACTCGAGGTCTCTCCCGAGGCCCCCGACCGCAACCTCGCCCTGGAGCTCGTCCGGGTCACCGAGGCCGCCGCCATGGCCGCCGGCCGCTGGGTCGGGCGCGGCGACAAGATCGGCGCGGACGGCGCCGCGGTCAACGCGATGCGGACCCTGATCTCCACCGTCTCGATGAACGGCGTCGTCGTCATCGGCGAGGGCGAGAAGGACGAAGCCCCGATGCTCTTCAACGGCGAGCGGGTCGGCGACGGCACCGGCGCCGAGGTGGACATCGCCGTCGACCCGATCGACGGCACCACGCTCAACGCCAAGGGCATGCCCAACGCCATCGCCGTCCTGGCGGCCGCCGACCGCGGCACCATGTTCGACCCGTCCGCGGTCTTCTACATGGACAAGCTGGTCACCGGCCCGGAGGCCGCCGACTTCGTCGACATCAACGCCCCGGTGTCGGTGAACATCCGCCGGGTCGCCAAGGCCAAGGGCATGGCCGCCGAGGACGTCACCGTCGTCATCCTGGACCGCCCCCGTCACGAGGGCATCGTCAAGGAGATCCGCGAGACCGGCGCCCGCATCAAGTTCATCTCGGACGGCGACGTCGCCGGTTCCATCATGGCGGCCCGCGAGGGCACCGGCGTGGACCTGCTCCTCGGTATCGGCGGCACCCCCGAGGGCATCATCTCGGCCTGTGCGATCAAGTGCCTGGGCGGTGTCATCCAGGGCAAGCTGTGGCCGAAGGACGACGCCGAGCGCCAGAAGGCCCTCGACGCCGGCCACGACCTGGACCGCGTCCTGACCACCACCGACCTGGTCTCCGGCGAGAACGTGTTCTTCGTCGCCACCGGCATCACCGACGGCGAGCTGCTGCGCGGTGTCCACTACCGCTCGGAGACCGCGACCACGTCCTCGCTGGTCATGCGCTCCAAGTCCGGCACGATCCGGAAGATCGACTCCACCCACCGCCTGTCGAAGCTGCGCGCCTACAGCGCGGTCGACTTCGACCGGGCGCAGTAGCCGGAGACGGCAAACGCGAAGGGCGGTCCCGTGTGCGGTGGGACCGCCCTTTCGTGTGTTCCGGTTGCTTCCGGTGTCCGATGGCCGGGGCCCGGGTCCGGTGGCCGGTGTCCGGCGGCCGGGACCGGGGACGGTGGCCGGGGTCCGGTCGGGTGACGCGGCTCAGCCCGCGGCGGCGATGGGACCGGCTCCCGGGCTCTGCCGCAGCTCCGCGGCCCGCCGGCGCATCCGCGCCAGCACCACCCGGCGCTCGGCGGCGGTGAGCCCGCCCCACACCCCGTACGGCTCGGGCTGGAGCAGGGCGTGCTCACGGCAGGCGACCATGACCGGGCAGCGGGCGCAGACCCGCTTGGCGGCCTCCTCGCGCGACAACCGGGCCGCGGTCGGCTCCTTGGACGGGGCGAAAAACAGTCCCGCCTCGTCCCGACGGCACACCGCCTCCGCGTGCCATGGGCCGTCCTCTTCCCTCGACGACACCCGCGGCTTTGGCAGAGCGATGGCGGCTACCTGCAGGGACTGATGCGGCGGATGCTGCACGGTCTACTCCTGACGACGTATTCGCGAGCCGAGAGACGATGCACCTGTCCCTACCCGCTGTGCGCGCCCATATGCACCCTGTGCCACGAAGTGGCTGGGAACCATGCGGTGTTCAGCCGTTGCGGCGGCGGTGCAGGCGGTGGGCGAGATCGACCAGGCGGGCACCGGGTTTGGGGCGGGCCTCGATGCTGCCGAGCAGGGCGAATCCGCGTACCACCACGACCGGGGCCTGCGGGTCGGTCTCCCCGCGGGCTTCCCCGCGGACGTCGAAATTGCCGAGGACGCCGTTGCCGAATCCGCGCAGCGTGACGTTTTCCGGCACCAGGATCTCCGCCTTGCCGAGGACGCAGGTCACGTTGATCTCGGTGAGCTGCTGTTCGAAGACGGCCTCGGTGAGGTCGATGGTGATGTCGCCCATGACGGCCACGGCGCGGGTCTGCGGAGCCGGCCGCCAGCGGCCGCGGCGGGAGGCGTTCCCGCACACCGCGACGACGTTCTCGGCGGCACCCGCGCCGCCGAGCGGGACGGCGGCCGGAACGTGCGCCGCCGGATGCGCCCCGGGGCGGCCTCCGCCGGCCGGCGGGAGGTCCCGGACCAGCTGCTCCAGCTCGCCGACGGTCTTGACGGCGTACAGCGTGTCCAGCCGCTCGGAGTGCTCCTCGGCGGTGAGCCGGCCCTCCGCGACGGCGTCGGCGAGGATCTGCGCGATCCGGTCGCGATCGGCATCCGAGGCGCGCAGTTCGGCGGGGGCGGCAGGGGCGGCGGGGTGCTTTTCCAAGTCCACCCGGCCAGCATAGCCAAACACGATAGATCGCGATACTGGTGAAACGCGGCCAGTGAGCCTTACCTCACAGACAGCGCCCCGGGCGGAGGACCTACGCTGGTGGACTGCGCTGCCAATAGGTCGTCAGCGCTGTCTGCCGAGTGAGGAATGGCCACAATGCCGGAGTTCGCGTACACCGACCTGCTCCCCCTGGGAGAGGACCAGACTCCCTACCGACTCGTGACGTCCGAAGGCGTGTCCACGTTCGAGGCGGACGGCCGTACGTTCCTCAAGGTCGAGCCGGAGGCGCTGCGCAAGCTGGCCGAAGAAGCCATCCACGACATCCAGCACTTCCTGCGCCCCGCCCACCTCGCGCAGCTGCGCCGCATCATCGACGACCCCGAGGCGTCCGCGAACGACAAGTTCGTCGCCCTGGACCTCCTCAAGAACGCCAACATCGCGGCGGCCGGGGTGCTGCCCATGTGCCAGGACACCGGCACCGCGATCGTGATGGGCAAGCGCGGTCAGAACGTGCTCACCCAGGGCGGTGACGAGGAGGCTCTGTCCCGGGGCATCTACGACGCCTACACCCGCCTCAACCTGCGCTACTCGCAGATGGCCCCGCTGACCATGTGGGAGGAGAAGAACACCGGCTCGAACCTGCCCGCGCAGATCGAGCTGTACGCGACCGACGGCGGCGCGTACAAGTTCCTCTTCATGGCCAAGGGCGGCGGCTCGGCCAACAAGTCCTTCCTCTACCAGGAGACGAAGGCCGTCCTGAACGAAGCCTCGATGATGAAGTTCCTCGAGGAGAAGATCCGCTCGCTGGGCACCGCGGCCTGCCCGCCGTACCACCTGGCGATCGTGGTGGGCGGCACCTCGGCCGAGCACGCGCTGAAGACCGCGAAGTACGCCTCCGCGCACTACCTGGACGAGCTGCCGACGGAGGGCTCCGCCCTGGGCCACGGCTTCCGTGACCTCGACCTCGAGCAGCAGGTCTTCGAGCTCACCCAGAAGATCGGCATCGGCGCGCAGTTCGGCGGCAAGTACTTCTGCCACGACGTGCGCGTAGTGCGTCTGCCGCGCCACGGCGCCTCGCTGCCCGTGGCCATCGCGGTGTCCTGCTCCGCGGACCGCCAGGCGACCGCGAAGATCACCGCGGAGGGCGTCTTCCTGGAGCAGCTGGAGCGGGACCCGGCGCGGTTCCTGCCGGAGACCACCGACGCCGAACTCGACAGCGGCTCCGCCGCGGGCTCGGACGCCGCCGACGTGGTCAAGATCGACCTGACCCAGCCGATGGACGACATCCTGGCCACCCTCACCCGGCACCCGGTGAAGACCCGCCTCTCGCTCACGGGGCCGCTGGTCGTGGCGCGCGACATCGCGCACGCGAAGATCAAGGAGCGGCTGGACGCGGGCGAGGAGATGCCGCAGTACCTCAAGGACCACCCGGTGTACTACGCCGGCCCGGCGAAGACCCCGGAGGGCTACGCCTCCGGCTCCTTCGGCCCGACCACGGCCGGCCGGATGGACAGCTACGTCGAGCAGTTCCAGGCGGCGGGCGGCTCCAAGGTCATGCTGGCCAAGGGGAACCGCTCGCAGCAGGTGACCGACGCGTGCGGCACGCACGGCGGCTTCTACCTGGGCTCCATCGGCGGGCCGGCCGCCCGCCTGGCCCAGGACTGCATCAAGAAGGTCGAGGTCGTCGAGTACGAGGAGCTCGGCATGGAGGCGGTGTGGAAGATCGAGGTGGAGGACTTCCCGGCGTTCATCGTGGTCGACGACAAGGGCAACGACTTCTTCCAGAACCCGGCCCCGGAGCCGACGTTCACCCACATCCCCGTCCGCGGCCCCGGCCTGGCCTAGCCCCCACGCGGCACCTGCTCCCCACCCCGCCCTCCCCGACGCCGCGCGGGCTGGATGTGCTCAGCACACACCAGCCCCGCCGGCGTTTGAGGCGCGGGGTCCGGGGCGGAGCCCGGTACCACCCAGCCCCGCCGGCGTTTGAGGCGCGGGTCCGGGCAGAGCCCGGTTTCGGGAAGGGGCGGGGTGGGGAAAGGCCCCGCAGGGACTGCCCGGCTCAGCGTCCGGCCGCGCGGCGGGGCTCCGGCAGGGCCGTCGGACGCGGACCGCACCCACTGGCCGACTGCGGGCCCGGCCCCGGGCGAACAGGGCGCGCAGTGCAATGTCACGAACTGTTCGGCCACCGGCAGCATGCTGCAGCAGTCAGGACACCGCATCCGATTAACGTCTGTCCCATGACACAGCAGTCACTCGCCCCCACCCGCCCCGCCATCCGCGTCATCGCCCACCGCGGCGCCTCCCACGAGCACCCCGAGCACACCCTCGCCGCCTACCGCCAGGCCATCGCCGACGGTGCCGACGCGCTGGAGTGCGATGTGCGGCTCAGTGCCGACGGGCGGTTGGTGTGTGTGCACGACCGGCGGGTGGAGCGGACCTCCGACGGGCAGGGGGTGGTGTCGGCCATGACGTACGAGGAGCTGGCCGGGCTCGACTTCGGGGGCTGGAAGGGGGATCCGCACCGCGGTGCGCGGGTGCTGCTCTTCGAGGACCTGTTGCAGGAGGCGCTGGGGGCGGGGCGGCCCGTCGGGCTGGCCGTCGAGACGAAGCACCCGACCCGGGCCGGGGGCCGGCTGGAGGCGGAGCTGGTGCGCATGCTCAAGGCGTACGGGCTCGCCGACGGGGCGAGCGGGCTGGTCGAGGTGATGAGCTTCTCGCGGAACGCGCTGACCCGGCTGCACCGGATGGCCCCCGGCCTGCCCGCCGTGTACCTGATCGAGCGCCGGCTGCGCCCCGGCCGGCCGCCGTTCGCCGGTCACGCCGGCCCAGGCATCGAGCTCGTACGCAAGGACCCCGGCCTGGTGGGGCGGCTGCAGGCGAAGGGGCTGCGGGTGCGGGTGTGGACGGTGGACGAGCCCGAGGACGTGGAGCTGTGCCTGCGCCTCGGCGTGGACACGCTGATCACCAACCGGCCGCGCGAGGTGCGGGAGACGGTCTCGGGGCTGCTCGCGACCAAGCCCTGAGTACGGAACATCCGGCCGGGGTGCGCCGGCCGGATGTGGGGGGTGTGCGTGGAGCGGGGCGGTTATGCGAAGCGCTGGTTCGCCGAGCCGTTGCAGGTCTGCAGGCGCAGGGGCTCCTTCGCCGCGCCGATCGTCAGGCACATGCCCGGGGAGGCCGCCGGCCGGAGGGTGGCTCCGTCACGGACGAAGTTCTGGTTGGCGCCGCCGTGGCAGTTCCACAGGATGAGGCCGGTGCCGGGACCGTAGTTGGCGCCGGGTGCGTCCAGGCAGCGGTCGTGGGTGAGTTCGGTGTGGACGGACTGGTTGGCGGGGTCGTACCACCAGCCCTGGTTGCGGCCGCCGTGGCAGTCCCAGCCGAGGACCTGGGTGTCGTTGGCGCTGGAGCTGCCCTTGACGTCCAGGCAGTTGCCCGTCGCCTCGTTGCGGAGCGGCTTGTACAGGTCGTCCCAGGCGCCGGGCCGGAGCACCGGAGTGCCGGTGGAGGCCGGGTCGGCGCAGGAGGCCTCGCGCAGGCCCGAGTTGTAGAACTGGGTCAGGCAGGACGCGAAGGCTCCGTGCCCCCGGGCGTTGGGGTGGAAGGACTGACGGGCGGTGTTCTCGTCCCACGGGAAGTGGTCCCCGAGGTCGAGGTAGAGGCCGCGGGCCCAGGTGTCTTCCATGCAGACCTCGTGGCCGTGGAACAGCCGCGAGTTGTCGAGGTAGAGGGCGCCGGAGTTGCGTGCCGCCTCCCGCATGCCCTTCTCGAAGGTGGGGACGGCGTAGTTGCGGCCCCAGGTGGCGTCCGAGTCGTAGCCGGCGCAGCCGCCCGGCAGCTTGCCGGGGAAGTTCGGGTTGTCGTTGAAGTCGGGGCCGATCGGGCTGGGGTAGCCCATCACGACCAGCTTGTAGTCGGAGTCGGCGTAGCCGGCGTCGCGCATGACCGTCTTGAGGTCGGCGACGGTGGACTCGACCTTGGGGCGGAGTCCGTCGACCCGGGCCTGCCAGCCGGGGGCGTACTTCGGTTCGCAGGTGCCCTGGCTGAGCACCCAGCGGGTCACGCAGTCCGTCATGACCGGCCCGAACTGCAGGTCGTCGTTGGCGCCGGCGACCAGCAGGACCATCTTGATCTTCGTGTTGCGGGCCTTCACGGCGAGGCTGTCGCTCTGGACGAGTTCGTCCGCGTACTGCTTGGACCCGCCGATCCTGATGTTGCCGGTGTAGGCGCCGGAACAGGCCACGTTGAAGGTGAGGTCGGCCTGGATGCCGGTGCGGTGGATCGCGGTGTCGGGCGAGCGGTGGCACTGGTTGTTCGGCGTGTTCGTCGCCGGGTCGTAGTTGCCCACGCCCTCGCCGGAGATCTCGCTGTCGCCGAGCGAGATGAGGCCGGTCTTGCGTTCGCCGAGCGGGCGGATCGCCGGGTCGCCGTAGATCTTCACGGCTTCGGCGGCCCGGACGGCCTCCAGCTCGGGCGGGAGCGGAGTGATGGACGAGGCGGGTGTGGTGGCCGCCTGGGCCATGGGGGTGATGGCTGCGACGCCCCCGAGGGCGGCCGCGAACGCCGCGAGTGCGGCGAAGGTAGATCTGAGTCTGGGTTTGGTACGCGCCATGAACGCCTCCCCGGTGTCAGTGTTACCCCCGGTATTTACTGGCCGGTAGGGGAGTTGGGAACACTTCGAACAAGACAATTGCTCAACTTTTTGAGGAGGCTACGCAGATGACCGACGATCAGCACCGCATCGAACACGACTCCATGGGCGAGGTACGGGTCCCCGCACACGCCAAATGGCGGGCCCAGACCCAGCGCGCGGTGGAGAACTTCCCCATCTCCGGGCAGCGCCTGGAGCGCGCCCACATCGCCGCACTGGCCGAGATCAAGGCCGCCGCCGCCAAGGTCAACGTCCGGCTCGGGGTGCTCGACCCGGCCATCGGCGAGGCCGTCGAGGGCGCCGCGGCCGAGGTCGCCGGCGGCAGCTGGGACGAACACTTTCCGGTCGACGTCTTCCAGACCGGCTCCGGCACCTCGTCCAACATGAACGCCAACGAGGTGATCGCGACCCTGGCCACCGAGCGCCTCGGCCGCGAGGTCCACCCCAACGACCACGTCAACGCCTCGCAGAGCTCCAACGACGTGTTCCCGTCCTCCATCCACATCGCCGCGACCGCCGCCGTCACCCACGAGCTCATCCCCGCCCTGCGCCATCTGGAGCTCGCCCTGGAGCACAAGTCCGCCGAGTTCGCGGAGGTGGTCAAGGCCGGGCGGACCCACCTGATGGACGCCACACCCGTCACCCTGGGCCAGGAGTTCGGCGGGTACGCCGCCCAGGTCCGGTACGGCGTCGAGCGCCTGCACGCGGTCCTGCCCCGGCTCGCCGAACTGCCGCTGGGCGGCACGGCCGTGGGCACCGGGATCAACACCCCGCCCGGGTTCTCCGCCGCCGTGATCGCCGAGGTGGCCGCCGCCACCGGACTGCCCCTCACCGAGGCCCGGGACCACTTCGAGGCACAGGGCGCCCGGGACGCGCTGGTGGAGACCTCCGGGATGCTCCGCACGATCGCGGTCTCGCTCACCAAGATCTGCAACGATCTGCGCTGGATGGCCTCCGGCCCGCGCACAGGATTGGCCGAAATCAATCTGCCGGATCTCCAGCCGGGGTCCTCGATCATGCCCGGCAAGGTCAACCCGGTGGTCCCGGAAGCCGTGCTGATGGTCGCCGCGCAGGTGACCGGGAACGACACCGCGGTCGCGGTGGCGGGCGCGGCCGGCAATTTCGAACTCAATGTGATGCTCCCGGTGATGGCCCGGAACCTCCTCGAATCGGTACGGCTGCTCGCCGCCGCCGGCCGCCTGCTGGCCGACCGGACGGTCGCCGGAATCACCGCCAACGCGGACCGGGCCAGGGAGTACGCCGAGTCCTCGCCCTCCGTGGTCACCCCGCTGAACCGGTACATCGGCTACGAGGAGGCCGCCAAGGTCGCCAAGAAGTCCCTCAAGGAACGGAAGACGATCAGGGAGGTCGTGCTGGAGTCCGGGTACGTCGAACGCGGCGACCTGACCGTCGAGGAACTCGACCAGGCCCTTGACGTGCTGCGCATGACACACCCTTGAGCGAGCGGGGGGAACGCCGAGTTTCAGTCGATTCCCCGCCCCGACCCCCTCCGTGACCTGCACCGCAGCGGGTCCGGGAGGGGCGGCCCTAATATCTGCGCATGACAGGTACCGACGCGCGGGACGCGCAGGGCACGCACTGGGCGCCCGGGGAGCACATCCTCTGGCGCTACCGCGACCATGCGCCCGGCCTGAAGGGCCAGGTGCACATCTGCCGGCCGGTGACCGTGGTCCAGGACACCGACGAGCTGCTGGCCGTGTGGATGGCGCCGGGCACCGAATGCGTCAAGCCGGTGCTGGCCGACGGCACTCCGGTGCACGAGGAGCCGCTCGCCACCCGCTACACCGCCCCGCGCACCACCGTCCGTTCGCAGTGGTTCGGGGCCGGGGTGCTCAAACTGGCCAGACCCGGCGACCCGTGGTCGGTCTGGCTGTTCTGGGAGCACGGCTGGCAGTTCCGCAGCTGGTACGTGAACCTGGAGTCCCCGCGGGTGCGGTGGGCCGGCGGGGTGGACTCCGAGGACCACTTCCTCGACATCTCCGTCTACCCGGACCGCACATGGAAGTGGCGGGACGAGGACGAATTCGCGCAGGCGCAGCGGTCCGGGCTGATCGGCCCGGAGGAGGCGGCCCGGGTCCGGCAGGCCGGCCGCGCGGCAGTGGACCTGATCAGGGCCTGGGGGCCTCCGTTCTCGGCCGGCTGGCAGGACTGGAGACCCGATCCGAGCTGGAAGGTTCCGGTTCTGCCCGAGGACTGGGACCGCACTCCGGCGCATATGACCTCATGAGACCCTTGATGCGCCCCCGGGGTTCAAACGTAGGATCGTCCTCCGCAAGGCTGCGTAATTGTCATGCTGCGCGCGGGACTTGGTAACGAGCGGGACGCGGTACCCGAGGGTGACGGTGCCCTCGCCGCTGAGCGGGTATACCGCGACTGAACCGAGTTGAGTGCAGCGCACATCGAGCGCAAACGGACGGAATTCCACGCGTGACGGAGTACCCCACCTCGCACGAGGGCCCGCAGCCTGCCGCGGCGGGCAGCTCCGACGTGCCCGGACCGCGCGGCGCGCGGCGGAGTACGGCGGGCCAGGCCGCCCCCGGCGCAGACGACCGCGGCCACGGAAAGGCCCCGGCCCCGTCCGCCGAAGCCACCCGCCCCGGGGCCGCCCTCCCCGAGTCCCCCGGTACGGTCCCGCCCGCCCGGCAGCACGAGGCGGGCCGGCGCCTGCCGGGCGCCGCGCGCACCCGGGACGCGGCCGCCGCCCAGAACGCAGCCGCGGCCGAAGCCGGCCCGGCGAGCGCCCGCGTCCGCGCCGAACCCGGCGTCCCCGCCGGGCCGGTCCTGGCCGCGGGCCCGGACCGCCCGCGCGGCGAGGCGGGCTCGGAAGCAGCCCGGCCGGGCACCCCGGTCGGCGGAACGGCGGCAGCCGGTGCGGGGACCGCCCACGGCCCGGGTGCGGGCACCGCCGGCCCCGCTGCGGTCGTTGCCGGCCCGGCAGCGGCCCCGCACGGTGCCGGCACCGGAATACCGGGCGGCGGCGGGGGCATCGTGGACGGCACTGCCGCGCGCCGCGAAGGCGACCGGCTGCGGTTCGTCGGCGCCGCCACCCGGCGGATCGCCCGTGGCATCGACCTGGACGAGATCGTGCTGGGCCTCTGCCGGGCCACCGTGCCGACGTTCTCCGACGCGATCCTGGTCTACCTGCGCGATCCGCTGCCCGTCGGTGACGAGCGCCCGGCCGGCCCCGTCGTCTTAAGGCTGCGCCGTACCGACCGGCTGCGGCCGATCGACGAGCTCGGCACCGGGCTCGAACCCACCGGGAACGCGGCGGCCACGGGGGCCGCCGGCGAGCTCGACTTCAGCCAGCTCCCCCTCGTCGGCCCGCAGGGCGACCTGCCGGCCGCCGAGTTGTGCGAGATCCGGCCCGGCGGGGCCCTCGCCGAGGTGCTGCGCGGCGTACGGCCCGTCTTCGGGTCCTCCGCCGCAGCCCGCGCCGCGCTGCCCGAACTGCTGGGCGCCGAACATCCGGTCCCTCGCGGCCAGCGGGCCGTACTGGCGCCGCTGCGCGGGCGCCGGCGGGTCATCGGTGCCGCCGTGTTCCTGCGCAGCCCGGAGCGGCCCGCCTTCGAGCCCAACGACCTGCTGGTCGCGGCGCAGTTGGCCACGCACACCGCGCTGGGCATCGACAAGGCCGTGCTGTACGGGCGCGAGGCCTACATCGCCGACGAGCTTCAGCGCACCATGCTGCCGGACAGCCTGCCCCAGCCCACCGGGGTGCGGCTGGCCTCCCGCTACCTGCCGGCCGCCGAGACCGCCCGGGTGGGCGGCGACTGGTACGACGCCATACCGCTGCCCGGCAGCCGGGTCGCGCTGGTCGTCGGCGACGTCATGGGGCATTCCATGACCTCCGCCGCGATCATGGGCCAGTTGCGGACGACGGCCCAGACCCTGGCCCAGCTGGACCTGCCGCCGGGCGAGGTGCTGCACCATCTCGACGAGCAGGCGCAGCGGCTCGGCTCGGACCGCATGGCGACCTGCCTGTACGCCGTGTACGACCCGGTCTCGCACCGGATCACCATCGCCAATGCCGGGCATCCGCCGCCGGTGCTGCTGCACCTGGGCGGCCGCGCCGAGGTGCTCCGGGTGCCTCCGGGCGCCCCCATCGGCGTCGGCGGGGTCGACTTCGAGGCCGTGGAGCTGGACGCGCCCGCCGGGGCCACCCTGCTGCTGTACACGGACGGCCTGGTGGAGAGCCGGCTCCGGGACGTGTGGACCGGCATCGAGCAGCTGCGGGAGCGGCTGGCCGCCACCGCCCAGCTGACCGGCCTGGACCACCCGCCGCCGCTGGAGGCGCTCTGCGACGACGTGCTCGACATGCTCGGCCCGGGCGACCGGGACGACGACATCGCGCTGCTCGCCGCCCGCTTCGACGGGATCGCGCCCAGCGACGTCGCGTACTGGTTCCTCGACCCGGAGGAGACGGCCCCCGGCCGGGCCCGCCGGTTCGCCCGCCGCGCCCTGTCCCGGTGGGGTCTGGAGGAGCTGACCGATTCGCTGGAGCTGCTGGTCAGCGAGGTGGTGACCAATGCCGTCCGGTACGCGGAGCGGCCGGTCACGCTGCGCCTGCTGCGGACGGACGTGCTGCGCTGCGAGGTGGGCGACGACTCCCCGCAGCTGCCCCGGCAGCGCCGGGCGCGGGACACCGACGAGGGCGGCCGCGGCCTGTTCCTGGTGAACCGGATGGCCCGGCGCTGGGGTGCGACCCGGCTGAGCAGCGGCAAGGTGGTCTGGTTCGAGCTCGCGTTGCCGGCCGCGCGAGAGCAGCGCTGACGGGTTCGGCAGGCCGGCTCGGAACGCCGGAGGCAACGCCACCGTCGGAACGCCACACCGGGAACGCCACCGCCCGGCAGCGGATGCGCTGCCGGGCGGTGGCGTTCGTCCGGTGGCCGTACGGTCGCCGTCCGGTGGCCGTACGGTCGCCGTCCAGTGGCCGTACGGCCAACGGCCGGGTCAGTCCTTGGGCGGCTTGATGGCCGTACCGGTGGGGTCCGGGTCCGGCGAGCCCGAGCCGGACCTCGTCGGGCTGTTGGTCGGCTTCGGCGGCCTGCTGGAGCTGCTCTGGCCCGGGTCGGGCTTGTTCGAGCGGCTGCCCGACGGGTCCGGGTTCGGCTGGGACGAGCGGGTGCTCGGCGTGTTCTCCGGCGTACGGCTGGGCGTGTTGGACGGGCTGTTGCTGCGGCTGGCCGGCACGGCCGGCTCGCCCATCTCGGCGTCGTCCAGCTCGAACCGGCCGGTCTCCACGCCCTGCAGGGCGGCGAGCGTGTACGACTTCCAGATGTCCGCGGGGAAGCTGGAGCCGCCCGCGCGGCCGCCGCCGGCGGTACCGGTCAGGGTCTTCTGGGTGCCGGTGCCGGGCTCCTCGCCGAACATCGCGACGACGGTGACCAGTTCCGGGGTGTACGCGGCGAACCAGGCGGCCACGTTCGACTCGGTGGTACCGGTCTTCGCGGCGGCCTCGTAGGCGCTGCTGCGGACTGCCTTGCCGGAGCCGTCCTTGACCACGCCGGTGAGGACCTTGGTGACGGTGTCGGCGGTCTCGCTGGAGATCACCTGGCTGCCGATGGCCTGCACCGGCTTGTATTCGCGGGTGGCGTGCGTCGCCGACTTCACGATCGAGGGGGTGACCTTCTTGCCGTGGCGGTCGAAGGTGGCGTAGACGCCGGCCATTTCGACGGTGTTGGCGCTCATGGTGCCCAGCGACATGGCGGGCGAGTTCGCCGGCCAGCCCTCCCGGTCGGCCATGCCCAGTTCCAGCGCGGTCGTCTTCACGGTGGCCGGGCGGGCGTCGACGAACATCTGGGCGTACACGGAGTTCACCGAGAAGTTGGTGGCCTCCTGGACGGTGATCTGCTTGCCGTAGTCCTTGTCGTCCTGGTTCTGCGGCGCGAAGTGCTCGCTGGCGCCGACGACCGGCCGCCGGCTGGTGCCGTCGTAGAGCGCGTTCGGGGTGATCGGCTTGCCGTCTTCGGTGGTGGCCTTGGTCTCCAGGGCGGAGGCCAGCACGACCGGCTTGAAGGTGGAGCCGGGCTGGAAGTCGGTGCGCAGGGCGTTGCTCGACCACTTGTCGGCCTGCCCGGTGCCGCCGTACATGGCGACGATGGCGCCGGTCTTCGGGTCCACCGAGGTGGCGCCGGCCTGCACGTACTGGTCGACGGGGCGCTTCTTGGTGTCCTTGCGGTCGAGCTTGGACTCCAGCTCGTCCTGGACGGCCTTCTCCAGCGCCTTCTGCCGCTTCGGGTCGACGGTGAGGGTGAAGGTCCAGCCGCCGGCCTTGATCTGGTCCTCGGTGACGCCCTGCCGCATGAGCTCGGCGTTGGCGGCCTCGATCAGGTAGCCCTTCTGACCCTCGGTGCCGGGGGCGGGCTTGGGCTTGACCGGATCCTGGAACTTCAGTCCGGCCCGCTTGCCGGAGTCGAGCGCGCCCATCTCGACCATGTTGTCGAGCACGCCGTTGAAGCGGATCATGGCCAGCCTCTTGCCGTTGGGGCCGGCGGTGGCCACGTCGTACTGGCTGGGGGCCTGGAGGACGGCGGCCAGGTAGGCGCCCTGCTCCAGGGTGAGCTGGGAGGAGTTGACCCCGTAGTAGGCCTGCGCCGCGGCCTGGATGCCGTAGGCGCCGCGGCCGAAGTAGCTGGTGTTGAGGTAGCCCGCGAGGATGTCGTCCTTCTTCATCCGCTGGTCGACCTTGAGGGAGATCACCAGTTCCTTGAGCTTGCGGGTCGCCGTCTGGTCCTGGTTCAGGTAGTAGTTCTTGACGTACTGCTGGGTGATCGTGGACCCGCCGGCCTTGCCCTTGCCGGTGACGGTGTTGAAGGCGCCGCGGGCCACGCCCATGATGTCGATGCCGCGGTCCTTGTAGAAGGACTTGTTCTCGATGGCGATGAACGCCGTTTGGACGTCCTTCGGGACCCGGTCGAGCGGCACGATCTCGCGGTTGAGCTTGCCGGTGCGCGTCATCACGCTGCCGTCGGCGTACTTGTAGACGTTGCTCTGCAGGGTCGCGTCCACGTTGGCGTTCTTGGGCTCGTCCACCCAGTAGTAGAGCGCGACGAGGGCCGCCATGCAGAGCAGGGCCAGCCCGAAGAACGTGCCGAGGATCTTCTTCCAGGTGAAGAGCCGGCGTATGCCGCTCTTTTTGCCGGCCCGGCCGGACCCGCCGGCGCCCTTCGCCGCGCGCCGCGCTCCGCGCTGCTTCTGCGCTTTGCGCGCTTCTGCTCGGCCCATCGCTCCCGCTCCGCTCGATTACCCCCCGACGTCAGCTCCGAAAACTAACACCGCAGGAATGGACAAAGGTTGGCGAATGTCGACCAATACCGCCCAATTCGGACGTGAGAATCAGCACCCACTCCAGTGGAACCGACGCATGCGAGGGGGCAAGGGTTGCGGTGACCGATAAAAGTGATATCACTTTGCTAGTGGCTGCGGCCGAGTGAGACCGAACGGAACGGGGCGAACCATGACCAATGCTGTGACCGACACGAGGGAAGTCACCCCGGCGAACCCGGCGACGAGCATGCCGGACCCGCAGGTACGGGAGTACGCCGCGCACAGCGTCGGCGGCGGGCTGGCCCTGCTGCTCGGCCTGGCCGGGGTCCTGGCCGGGGCGGGCATCGTGGCCGCGGGGGCGCTCGCCGCGGCCACCGCCGTCAAGGTCTCGCTGATCCTGCTGGGCATCCTGGCGGTCCTGGGCTCGCTCTTCGCGATGGGCGGACTGAACATGGTGGAGCCCGGCCAGGCACGCGTGGTCCAGCTCTTCGGCCGCTACCGGGGCACGATCCGCACCGACGGACTGCGCTGGGTCAACCCGCTGACCACGCGGGAGAAGATCTCCACCCGGGTCCGCAACCACGAGACCGCCGTCCTGAAGGTCAACGACGCGTACGGCAACCCGATCGAGCTCGCGGCGGTCGTGGTGTGGAAGGTCGAGGACACCGCGCGGGCGGTGTTCGAGGTGGAGGACTTCACCGAGTTCGTCGAAACCCAGACCGAGGCGGCGGTCCGTCACATCGCCATCGAGTACCCGTACGACGCCCACGAAGAGGGCGGCCTGTCGCTGCGCGGCAACGCCGAGGAGATCACCGAGAAGCTGGCGGTCGAGCTGCACGCCCGGGTGGAGGCGGCCGGGGTGCAGATCATCG
The DNA here is from genome assembly GCF_040689505.1 of Streptomyces sp. NPDC051211. Lineage (NCBI taxonomy): Bacteria > Bacillati > Actinomycetota > Actinomycetes > Kitasatosporales > Streptomycetaceae > Streptomyces > Streptomyces sp. NPDC051211. The sequence continues at coordinate 68,699 of NZ_JBFBAV010000022.1, read as the reverse complement.
AGTCCCGCTTCACGCATCTCGCGTACGCTCCGGAGATCGCCTCGGCGATGCTCCAGCGCCAGCAGGCCGGTGCCGTGGTGGCGGCCCGCAAGCAGATCGTCGAAGGCGCGGTGGGCATGGTCGAGCTGGCCCTGACCCGCCTGGCGGAGGAGGACATCGTGGATCTGGACCCGGAGCGCAAGGCCGCGATGGTGTCGAACCTGATGGTGGTCCTGTGCGGGGACCGCGCCGCCCAGCCGGTCGTCAACACGGGCACCCTGTACCAGTGACCGGCGCGGAGCGCGGCCCGGCCGAGCCGGCCCCCGAGCGGGCCGGCCGACAGGCCCGCAAACAGGTGCTGCTGCGGCTGGACCCGCAGGTGTACGACGCCCTCGCCCGCTGGGCGGGCGAGGAGCTGCGCAGCGCCAACGCGCAGATCGAGTTCCTGCTCCGCCGCGCCCTCTCCGAGGCGGGCCGCCTCCCCACGGCCCCCGGCCCGATCCCCCGCCGCGGCCGCCCCCCGAAGTCCTCGGACTGAGCCGAAAACCCCGCCCCGCCGGCGTGGGGGGCGCGAGATCCGGAGGCCCGCTCCCGGCAGCGGCGCCGCCCGCACAGAACCGTGACAAACCGCGCTGACCAGCGATGACGATGCCCGTCTACCCGGCTATACACCGTAGGTATACAGCGAGCGTATACACCCGGTGTACAGTCGTCGGCATGTCCATCGGTCACACACTCCTCGGCCTCCTCGAGGCCGGCCCACGCCACGGCTACGACCTCAAGCGGACCTTCGACGAGAAGTTCGGCCACGACAAGCCGCTCGCCTACGGCCAGGTCTACTCGACCATGTCCCGACTCCTGAAGAACGGCCTCGTCGAGGTCGACGGCATCGAGGCCGGCGGCGGCCCCGAACGCAAGCGGTACGCCATCACCGACGCGGGCGTCACCGATGTCGCGCACTGGCTGGCGCAGCCCGAAAAGCCGGAGCCGTACCTCCAGTCCACCCTCTACACCAAGGTGGTCCTCGCGCTGCTCACCGGCCGCAGCGCCGCCGACCTGCTCGACACCCAACGCGCCGAGCACCTGCGCCTGATGCGCATCCTCACCACCCGCAAGCGCAAGGGCGACCTCGCCGACCAGCTCGTCTGCGACCACGCCCTGTTCCACCTCGAGGCCGACCTGCGCTGGCTCGAGCTCGCCGCGGCCCGCCTCGACCAACTCGCCCGGGACGTGACCCGATGACCCCTGCCGGCTCCCTCCTCGTCGCCTCGGACCTGCGCAAGGCCTACGGCCCCACCCCCGCCCTCGACGGCGCAGGGTTCTCCATCCACCCGGGCGAGGTCGTCGCCGTCATGGGACCCTCCGGCTCCGGCAAGTCGACCCTGCTGCACTGCCTCGCCGGGATCGTTGCCCCCGACTCCGGCACCATCACCTACGCCGGCCGCGAGCTCACCGCCATGAGCGATGCCGAGCGCAGCGCCCTGCGGCGCACCGAGTTCGGCTTCGTCTTCCAGTTCGGCCAGCTCGTCCCCGAGCTGACCTGTGTGGAGAACGTCGCCCTCCCGCTGCGCCTGGCCGGCGTCAAGCGCAAGCAGGCCGAGGCGGCCGCCCTCCAGTGGATGGAGCGGCTCCAGGTCGACGACCTGGGCGAAAAGCGCCCCGGCGAAGTCTCCGGCGGCCAGGGCCAGCGCGTCGCCGTGGCCCGCGCCCTGGTCACCAACCCGCGCGTGCTCTTCGCCGACGAACCCACCGGAGCCCTCGACTCCCTCAACGGCGAGCTGGTGATGCAGCTGCTCACCGAGGCCGCCCGCTCCGCCAACGCCGCCGTCGTGCTCGTCACCCACGAGGCCCGCGTCGCGGCGTACTCCGACCGCGAGATCGTCGTACGCGACGGCAAGTCCCGCGACATGGAGCGCATCGTATGAGCGCGTCCAAGAAGCACAGCAGCTGGTCCCGCGACCTCGGCCTGGGCGCGCGCTTCGCGTTCGCCGGCGGTCGCGAGGGCTGGACCCGCACCCTGCTCACAGGCGTGGGCGTCGGCCTCGGCGTCGCCCTGCTCCTGATCAGCACCGCGCTGCCCGGCGCCCTGGCCGCCCGTACCGACCGCGGTGACGCCCGCAGCACGCTGAACTCCTCGCGCGCCGAACAGCCCGGACCCGACACCCTGCTCATCGCCCGGGCCGGCCAGAGCTACCACGGCCTGGACATCGACGGCAGCCTGGTGAAGGCCGAGGGACCCGACGCCCCGGTGCCGCCGGGCCTGAAGAAGGTCCCCGGCCCCGGCGAGATGGCCGTATCCCCCGCCCTGAAGGAGCTGTTGGGCTCCTCGGACGGCAAGCTGCTGCGCGAGCGCCTCGACGGGCGGATCACCGAGACCGTCGGCGACGCCGGACTGACGGGCCCCGGCGAACTGCTCTTCTACGCGGGCGACGACCGGCTGCAGAAGACGTCCGCATCCTCCTACGGGGTCCTGCGGATCACCTCGTTCGGCCACGAACGCGAGACCGAGAAACTCGGCCCGGTGCTGCTGCTCCTGGTCCTCCTCACCTTCGTCGCCCTGCTCCTGCCGGTCGTCGTCTTCATCGCCGCCGCCGTCCGCTTCGGCGGCGAGCGCCGCGACCGCCGGCTCGCCGCGCTCCGCCTGGTCGGCGCCGACAGCCGGATGGTGCGCCGGATCGCCGCCGGCGAGGCCCTGGCCGGCTCGCTGGCCGGGCTCGTGCTGGGCGCCGGCTTCTTCCTGATCGGTCGCGAACTGGTCGGCAGCTTCAACCTCCAACAGCGCAGCGTCTTCCCCGCCGACCTCGATCCGACGGTGTGGCTGGCCGCGCTCGTCGCGGTCGCGGTGCCGGCGGCGGCCATCGGGGTCACCCTGTTCGCCCTGCGGGGCGTGGTGATCGAGCCGCTGGGCGTCGTACGGACGGCCCGGCCGAGCAAGCGCCGCATCTGGTGGCGGCTGCTGGTGCCGCTGGCCGGACTGGGCCTGCTCACACCGCTGATGGGCCGCGGCGACACCAACGGGGTGTTCAACCAGTGGCAGGTCGGCGGCGGTGTGGTGCTGCTCCTGGTGGGCATCACCGCCCTGCTGCCCTGGGTGCTGGAACGCTGCGTCGGCCGGCTTCGCGGCGGCCCGGTCTCCTGGCAGCTCGCGGTGCGCCGGCTCCAGGTGAACAGCGGCGGCGCCGCCCGCCTCGTCAACGGCATCGCCGTGGCGGTCGCGGGGGCCATCGCCCTGCAGATGCTCTTCGCGGGCGTCGAGGGCGACTACACCGAGGAGACCGGCCAGGACCCGGGCCGGGCCGCCGTCTCGATCCTGCTCGACCAGGACTCCAAGGTCGATCCGGAGCAGCTGGCCCAGCAGGTCGCCCGCTCCGAGGGCATCACCGGGGCGGTGCCGCTGCGCTCCGTCTCCGCCGCCCACAAGGTCCCCGAGGACAGCCGACTCGTCGAGGTCACCGTCGGCAGCTGCCAGGCGCTGCGCGAGGTCGCCGTACTGGACTCCTGCACGGACGGCGACGTCTTCCTGGCTTCCGGCAGCAGCGACCCGGACCGGAAGTACGGCGCCACGGCCAAACCCGGCGACAAGCTGTTCGTGGGCAATGTGATGGGGTATTCGGAGACCAAGCCGGTCCGGTGGACGGTGCCCGCCACCGCCCGCGCGGTGGCCGCCCGCCCGGACCCGGTCGGCACCCTGCGCTCCGGTCTGCTGGTGACCCCGTCGGTCGCACCCGAGGACACCGGCGAGTACGGATCGACCCAGATCTACGTCCAGGCCGACGATTCGGATCCGGAGGGTCTGGAGAGGGCGCGGACCGCCGCGTTCAAGGCGTCCCCGCTGTCCGTCGCCATGACGCTCAAGTCCACCAAGCAGGACGGCAGCTACTCGGCGATCCGCACCGGGCTGTTCTTCGGGGCCACCGCCGTGCTGATCCTGATCGGCGCGAGCCTGCTGGTCTCCCAGCTGGAGCAGCTGCGCGAGCGCAGGAAGCTGCTGTCCTCGCTGGTCGCGTTCGGCACCAAGCGCTCCACGCTGAGCCTGTCGGTGCTGTGGCAGACGGCCGTGCCGATCGGCCTGGGCCTGGGCCTGGCCACCGTGTTCGGGGTGGGCCTGGGCGCCGTGCTGATGCGGATGGCCGCGGCCCCGGTACGGATCGACTGGGCGTCGGTCGCGGCCATGACGGGGGCGGGGGCCGGCGTGGTCGCGCTGGTGACCGTACTCAGCCTGCCGCCGCTGCTGCGCCTGATGCGTCCGGACGGCCTGCGCACCGAATAGGGCCCGGTGGGCCGGTGCGGCCCGGTGCGGCCCGGTGCTGCCGGTGCTGCCGGTGCGGCTCGCGGAACCAGGGCCCCGGCAGGGCCTACTCCGCGGGCCACACCGGCAGCGGCCGTACGGCTTCCCGCAGGCCGGCCGCGACCGCGCGGAACTCCTCCGCGCGGGCGGTTCCGGTCCGCATGGCCAGGGCGATCCGGCGGGAGGGCGCGGGCTCGGCGAAGTACCCGGTGGCCAGGTACTCGTTGCGGGTGGTCTCCAGCCGCAGCGCGGTCCTCGGCAGCAGGGTCACCCCCAGTCCCCCGGCGACCAGTTGGACGAGGGTGGAGAGTCCGGCGGCGGTGGTGGTGACGTCGGCGCCGTCGGTCCGGCCGGCCTCCCGGCAGATGTCCAGGGCCTGGTCGCGCAGGCAGTGCCCCTCGTCGAGGAGCAGCAGGTGCAGCCCGCGCAGCTCCTCGCGCGGGATGTCCCGCCGCCCGGCGAGCGGATGGTCGCGGGGCGCGAGGAGGACGAAGTCCTCGTCGAAGACGGGCAGTTCGGTGACCCCGGGCACACCCAGCGGCACCGCGAGCAGCAGCAGGTCGAGCCGCCCGCCGGCCAGCCCCTCCAGCAGCGAGGAGGTCTGCTCCTCGTGGACCTGGAGCTCCATGCCCGGCCAGCGGCGGTGGAAGAGCCCCAGGACGGTGGGCAGCAGATAGGGCGCCACGGTGGGGATCACGCCGAGGCGCAGCGCCCCGGTGAAGGGGGCCCGGACCGCCTCGGCCTCCTCCAGCAGTCCGCCCATCGCGTCGAGCACGAGGCGGGCGCGGGCGGCGATCCGTTCGCCCGCCGGGGAGAGCAGCACCTTGCGGGTGGTGCGCTCCAGCAGCTGGACGCCGAGGGCCTCCTCCAGCGCGGAGACCGCGCCGGAGAGGGCGGGCTGGCTCATGCCGATGGCCGCGGCGGCGTCCCGGAAGTGCAGGTGCTCGGCGACGGCGGCAAAGGCGCGGAGCTGGGCAAGGGTGGGCTGCTTGGCTCCCCTGTTACTCATGGCCACTGATAGGTACCTCCGATCGCTCGACACAAGACTAGCTATTTCTGTAATCAATGCAGCTGTGCCAGCATGTGAGATCCGTCCAACCCCTTTGGAAAGCCCCCAAAAGGGTCACTTTCCATTCAGCAAGGAGAGCACGTGCTCACTGTCGGTGACAAGTTCCCCACCTACGATCTGACCGCCTGCGTCTCGCTCGAGGCCGGCAAGGAATTCGCGCAGATCGACCACAAGACCTACGAGGGCAAGTGGCGCGTGGTGTTCTTCTGGCCGAAGGACTTCACCTTCGTCTGCCCGACCGAGATCGCCGCCTTCGGCAAGCTGAACGACGAGTTCCTCGACCGCGACGCGCAGATCCTCGGCGTCTCCGGCGACTCCGAGTTCGTCCACCACGCCTGGCGCAAGGACCACGCCGACCTGCGTGACCTGCCCTTCCCGATGCTGGCCGACTCCAAGCACGAGCTCATGCAGGCCTGTGGCGTGCAGGGCGAGGACGGCTTCGCGCAGCGCGCCGTCTTCATCGTCGACCAGAACAACGAGATCCAGTTCTCGATGGTGACCGCCGGCTCCGTGGGCCGGAACCCGAAGGAGGTCCTGCGGGTCCTCGACGCCCTGCAGACCGACGAGCTGTGCCCCTGCAACTGGACCAAGGGCGAGGACACCCTCGACGCCGGCGCGCTGCTGGCCGGTGAGTGACCCGTGTCCCTCGACACCCTCAAGTCCGCCGTACCGGACTTCGCCAAGGACCTGAAGCTGAACCTCGGTTCGGTCATCGGCAACAGCGACCTGCCGCAGCAGCAGCTGTGGGGCACGGTCCTGTCCTGCGCGATCGCCGCCCGCTCCCCGATCGTCCTGCGTGAGCTGGAGCCGGAGGCGAAGGCCAACCTGTCGCCGGAGGCGTACACCGCCGCCAAGTCCGCCGCCGCGGTCATGGCGATGAACAACGTCTTCTACCGCACCCGCCACCTGCTCTCCGACCCGGAGTACGGCACCCTGCGGGCCGGTCTGCGGATGAACGTCATCGGCAACCCGGGCGTGGAGAAGGTCGACTTCGAGCTCTGGTCGCTCGCGGTCTCCGCGATCAACGGCTGCGGGCAGTGCCTGGACTCCCACGAGCAGGTGCTCCGCAAGGCCGGCGTGGACCGGGACACCATCCAGGAGGCCTTCAAGATCGCCTCGGTGATCCAGGCGGTTGCCGTCACCCTGGACGCGGAGGCGGCGCTCGCCGCCGAGTAGTCACCGCGGTTCGACCTGCTTGCCGAAAGAGCCCCTGGCACATGCCAGGGGCTCTTTCGCACGTTCGGGTGGACGGAGCGCATCCGGCACTTCGGCGACGTACCGCCCTACGATGATGGTCTCGACACCCACCACCAGGAGGCGCCATGTCTGCCGCAGCAGTCGAGCACCCCTTTGACAACGGCCCCGCATCCCTGCTCGAAACCGCTGATCTGATCATGGAGCGGCTGCCGGGGTATCGCGTCGAGATCATCGAAGGGAACATCACCGTGGCCCCACCGGCGAATGGCCCACACGCCAGCGTCCTGACCAGCCTGATGATCCCGTTCCTCGCTGCCGGCCTGCACGGACCTGATTCCGAGGTCCTCCAGGGCATCGGCCTGTGGCTGCCGAGCGGCCCAGCGGACTATGCCATCCCCGACCTGGCCGTGGTCGACTCCGACCTCCTGGAACACGAGGCCGAGTTCAACTGCTACGACCCGGCCTGCTTCCGACTGGTCGTCGAGGTCACCAGCAGCAACTACAACAACGACCTCAAGAACAAGGTCCGGGTCTACGCCCAGGCGGCAATCCCCGTCTACGTCATTGTCGACCGCAGAAGCGACCGCGTGCACGTCCTGACGGACCCGGCCGACGGCGAGTACGGCAGCCACACGCTCTACGCCGCCGGCCAGCAGGTCACGCTCCCCGACTCGGTCGGCGCCAAGGTGACCCTCGACGTCGCCGAGCTGCTGGCTGCCGGCCGGCCCACGGCCCGCAAGGGCTGATCAGCCCCCTACTCCTTGCGCAGCGCTTCCATCAGCGCGCGCATGTCCTCGATCAGAGCTGCCTGCACCGCGGTCGGGTCCATCCGGGCGCGCTCTCCGTCAGATCCGCCGTCCCCGAAGTCCGTGGCCGAGGCCGACAGCCGGAACACCGCCCCGCCGTCGAGGACCTTCAGTTCCACGCCGTCGCCCGAGTCCTGGACGAACATCAGCGCCCGCTCGCCCAGCCCCGGTACCAGCGACCGCTCCGGCGAGTCCTCGTACAGCAGCGGCTCGACCTCGAACTCGGTCGCGGGGTCGGCCTTCTTGTGCAGGGCCACCTGCGCGGTCACGAAGTAGCCCAGCCGCGCCTTCCGTTCGCCGGACGACAGCATGCAGACCGCCTGGTCCAGCACCGGGTGCGGTACTTCCCGGTGTTCGGGCCCGTTGCCGTGCAGATTGCCGCCGATCCGGGTCAGGGCCGGCACCTCCAGCACCTTGCACAGGTTCTCCGGGAGCCGGTACGCCACCTCCGGCCCGGTGGTGGGCCATGCCCCGGCGAGGTGGAGCCCGCCGGCGCACAGCGCCGAGCCGGCCAGGGCGCCGCCCAGCGCCCACCGCCACGGCCGGGACGGCCCGCGGACCGGTGGCACGGGTGATTGGGCCGGACCCACCGGCTCGGCCGGGCGGCCGTCCTCCCACTCCCCGTCGAGCTCCGGCTCACTGATCATTCGGGCCCCCCTGCCCCTACTTCCTGAGCGCCGCCAGCAGGGCGCGCATGTCCTCGATCATCGCAGCCTGGAGCGCCTGCTCATCGGGCTCCGGCGGGAACTCGACCCCTTCCCCGAGGTCGTTCCCGGACATCGACCAGTTCGTCTGCAGGGTGATCACCGCCCCGCCGTCCAGGACCTTGAGCCGGGGCCCGCGCCGGGGGCCGGACCCGTACATCAGGGCGCGTTCGGCGACTCCGACCACTTCCGACACCTCGGTCGCGGCCGTGCCCTCGTACGGTGCGGCCTCCAGGCCCGCGTCGAACTCCACGGCCGGATCGGCCTTCTTGTGGAGTTCCAGCGTCACCGTCACGTCGTATTCGAGGTACGGTTCGCTGCCCGCCTCCTGCTCCGGTGTCGACGAGTTGCCCAGCCCGCACCAGGCCAGGTCCACGGCCTCGTGCAGGCGCTCGTTGTCGCGGCGCTGCGGCCGCAGGTCGCCGGTGATCCGGGTCAGCGCGGCCACCTCGACCTTGTCGCACAGCTGCGTCGGGATCCCGTACGCGATCGGCGGCGCCCCCTCGCGCTCCGGTACGAGGGCCAGCCCGCCCGCCCACAGCGCGGAGGCGGCCACGGCTCCGGCGAGCGCCCACTGCCAGGCGGGGCGGGCCCGGTGCTCCCCCGCGCCGACGGGTCCGCCCGCTTCCCCCGCTTCCCCCGCATCCGCCCGCTCCTGCGGGCGTTCGGGGAACTCGGAGCTGTCGTCGAGCTCAGGTTCGCCGATCACCGGGCCTGCTCTCCCCCTCGTCGGCCGGAAGCGTGGCGGCCAGCGCCGTGGCTCCGTGCGGGGCCGGGCCGACCCGCACCTCGCGTTCGTGCGAGTACACCCGCAGGTAGCCGACGACCGTGTTGGTGACGGCGACCAGCGGAACCGCGACCACCGCTCCCCCGATTCCGGCGATCATGCCGCCGGCGGCCACCGAGAGGACCACGGCGAGCGGGTGGACCCGTACCGCCCGGCCGAGGATGAACGGCTGGAGCACGTGCCCTTCGATCTGCTGCACGGCGAGGACGACCAGGAGCACCATCAGCGCCGTGAACACCCCCTGGGTCACCAGGGCCACGACCACGGCCAGGGCGCCGGAGACCACCGCGCCGACCAGCGGGATGAAGGCGAACAGGAAGATGAAGACGGCCAGCGGGACCGCCATCGGCACGTCCAGGAAGTAGATCCCGAGGCCGATGAAGATGGCGTCGATGAGGGCGACGAGCACCGTGCCTCGCACGTACGCGGTCAGGGTGCGCCAGGCGCGCGGGCCGGCGCCGGCGACGCCGGGGCGGGCGACCGCCGGGACCAGGCCCAGCACCCACTGCCAGATCCGCTTCCCGTCGTAGAGCAGGAAGAGGGTGGAGAACATGGCGAGCAGAATGCCCGTCAGCACCTCGACCATCACCGTGACGCCCTGGAGCCCGGCGGAGGTGATCTCGTCCGTGTTGGAGCCGATCGTCTCGGTGAGGTTCTTGGCGATGTCGTTGATCTGCTTCTCGGTCACATGGAACGGACTGTCCAGGGCCCACAGTTTGAGCTCGTTGATGCCGTCCTTGACCCGGTCGGAGAGGTCGTCCAGGTTCTCCATGACCTGCCAGACCACGAACCAGCCGACCAGTCCGATGACCACGAAGCCGAGGACCGCGGTGACGGCGGTGGCCAGGCCGCGCGGCAGACCGTAGCGGCGCAGCCGGACCACGAAGGGCTGGAGCATCGCGGTGATCAGCAGGGAGGCCGCGAAGGCGAGGACGACCAGCCGCACCTCGCTGATGACCCGCATCATCACCCAGAGCATCCCGGCGAGCAGCAGGAGCCGCCAGCTGGCCTCGGCGGCCACCCGGACGCCCCAGGGGACCATGCTGGCCGGGTCGGGGCGGGCGGGCACCGCACCCGGGTGGACTGCGGCGGCGGGCGCCTGCACGGTCGCGGCGACACCGGCCGCGGAGGGCACCGGCGCGGCCGCAACCCCGGCCTGGGCGCCCGCGGGAGCGGCGGCGGCCCCGGCGCCGGCTGCCGCGGGAACGGCGGGCGGCTCGGTCTCGCCCCTGGCCTCGGCCTCGACTTCGGCACGCCGCTCGTTGAGGCGCGCCTCCATCCGGTTCAGCTTGTTGCCGAGCCGGCCCAGCCAGCCTGCTCTCTTCGCCATCTCGTTCCCTTCCCCCGCCCGGTCCGTCCAGCGCCTCGTCGACCGTACACGCGAGGAGCCCCGCACCGAAGGACGGTGCGGGGCTCCCCGAGGTTGAGCGGCGGCGCGGCCGGAACCGCTAGTACCACTTGTTGGCCAGCCAGAACGACCAGGCGCCGCAGGGACTGCCGTAGCGCTTGTTCATGTAGTTCAGGCCCCACTCGATCTGGGTGGCGGGGTTGGTGCGCCAGTCGGCTCCGGCCGTGCTCATCTTGGAGCCCGGCAGGGCCTGGACCAGACCGTAGGCGCCGGAGGACGGGTTCTGGGCCCGGTAGTTCCAGGTGGACTCGTGGTTCACGATGTTGGAGAAGCACTGGAACTGGTTGGCCGGAACCATCTGCTTGGCGATGGCCTTGACCTGGGCGACCGTGTAGCTGCTCTGGACCTGGAAGTCGGAGCTGTCGCGGGTGGCGGACCGGCTGGCGGCCTGCTCCTTCTCGTCGCGCTCCTTCTTCGCCTTGGCCTCGGCGGCCTCGGCGGCCGCCTTCTTGTCCTTGGCGTCCTTGGCGGCCTGGATGCGCGCTGCCTCCTCGGCCGACTTCTTCGCGTCGGCGTCGGCGGACAGGGCGATGGCGTCGGCCTGCTGCGTCAGGGACGCGGTCTGGACCGAGGCCTGCTCGCCCACCGGAATGTCCGCGAGGAGCGTGGCGCCCGACGCGGTCGTTTCGAGATCGTTCGAGGGGTCGCCCGTGGCAACGCCCACGACAGCGCCGACGGTGGTGACCGCGGTGGCGGATGCCACGGCGAATCCCCGGACCGAGATCCGGCTCACACGGTGTCCTTCCAGCAGCGACCGCAACGTGACCGCAGCGGCCGCAAGAGCGCCCCTTGCACTGGCCTCCGGTTACTGCGGTCACTGGAGGCAACTGGCCCGATGCGGGCGGCATACGGCGGTCGACTCTTGAGTTGTGGGTACAGCTGTGCCGTATGCGGGGCCTGACGGAAAACAGACTCTGCCGGACCCCGACACCGCAAGGCAATTATCCGTTGCGTGGGAAAGCTCACACCTCGGATGTCGCCCGGGGTTTGAGAAAACACCTGTGCAAGGGGGCGCCGCCCGGCTAGGCTCCTTCGCCTTTGCCGGACGGCGCCAACTCCCTTTCCACCTATGGGTGTTTTCAGATGTTTTCGAGCATCTCCGTGACCAGGGCCGCGATGGGCGAGCGCTCCGAACGCGTCAGCGTGACGTGCGCGAAGAGCGGGTGGCCCTTCAACTTCTCGACCACGGCGACCACTCCGTCGTACCGGCCGACCCTGAGGTTGTCCCGCTGGGCCACGTCATGGGTCAGGACAACCCGCGAATTCGCCCCGACCCGGGACAGAACGGTCAACAGGACGTTCCGTTCCAGCGACTGGGCCTCGTCGACGATGACGAACGCGTCGTGCAGCGAACGCCCGCGGATGTGCGTCAGCGGCAGCACCTCCAGCATGCCGCGGCCCAGCACCTCCTCGATCACCTCACGGCCGGCCACCGAGGAGAGGGTGTCGAAGACCGCCTGCGCCCAGGGGCTCATCTTCTCGCCCTGGTCGCCGGGCAGGTAGCCGAGCTCCTGCCCGCCCACCGCGTACAGCGGCCGGAAGACCATCACCTTCTGATGCTGCCTCCGCTCCAGTACGGCCTCCAGGCCCGCGCACAGGGCCAGCGCCGACTTTCCGGTGCCGGCCCGGCCGCCCATGGAGACGATCCCGACCTCCGGGTCGAGCAGCAGGTCGAGGGCGATCCGCTGCTCGGCGCTGCGGCCGTGCAGCCCGAAGGCCTCCCGGTCGCCCCGCACCAGCTTCACGTTCCCGTCGGCGGTGACCCGGCCCAGCGCCTTGCCGCGCTCGGACTGGAGGACCAGCCCGGTGTGCACGGGCATGTCGGCGGCCTCCGGTACGTACAGCCGCTCCTCGGAGTAGAGGAGGTCGACCTGCTCCCCGGAGAGGGAGAGCTCGCTCATGCCGGTCCAGCCGCCATCGGTGATCGCGAGCTCCGCGCGGTACTCCTCGGCGAGCAGGCCCACCGACGAGGCCTTGATGCGCAGCGGGAGATCCTTCGACACGACCGTGACGTCGTACCCCTCGGCCTGCAGGTTGCGGGCGACCGCGAGGATCCGCGAGTCGTTGTCCCCCAGCCTGAAGCCGGCCGGAAGTACCCCGGGGTCGGAGTGGTTGAGCTCGACACGGAGGCTGCCGCCCAGATCGCCCAGCGGGATGGGGGCGTCGAGGCGGCCGTACCGGACCCGGAAGTCGTCGAGCAGGCGGAGGGCCTGCCGGGCGAAGTAGCCGAGTTCGGGATGGTGCCTCTTGGCCTCCAGCTCGGTGATCACCACGATCGGGAGCACGACCTCGTGCTCGTCGAATCGGGAGAAGGCGTGAGGATCTGCCAGCAGGACACTGGTGTCGAGGACGTAGGTCCGCCTGTCGGGCAGGCGGCGCTTTGTGCTGGTCACCACGGAAGGACGTACCCCCTCGGAAGAGGTCGGGCCATGAAGACCGGACCGGTCATCGGCTCCCATGCCAGGGCCGATTTCCGGCCCCTCCACTCCGTCCGTGCGAACCGCACGTGCGTCCTGGTGCAAAGGGCCTCCCGGGCGGACGGCCCTGTGCCGTCCGCTGAGACTCGACACCCGTGGATCGGGCGTCGACCTGCCAGTGATATTCCCTCGAACGTGCACAGCCATGCCATGGCATATGACGGACGCTCGGTGAATCCCTGGTGAAGGCCTTGCGAGGGGTGCGTGCGGGGCGGGCGTGGCTCCCGAGGAACCGTCAGGTGCCGTAGCGCCGGTGCCGGGCCGCGTAGTCGCGCAGCGCCCGCAGGAAGTCGACCTTCCTGAAGGCCGGCCAGAAGACCTCGCAGAAGTAGTACTCGGAATGGGCGCTCTGCCAGAGCATGAATCCGGACAGCCGCTGCTCGCCGCTGGTGCGGATCACCAGGTCCGGGTCGGGCTGGCCGCGGGTGTAGAGGTGCTCCGAGATGTGGTCGATGTCGAGGATCTCGGCGAGCTCCTCGATCGAGGTGCCCTTCTCGTGGTGCTCCAGCAGCAGCGAGCGGACCGCGTCGGCGATCTCCTGGCGGCCGCCGTAGCCCACGGCCACGTTGACGAGTATCCCCTTGACGTCGGCGGTGCCCTGCTCGGCTTCCTTCAGCACGGCCTGGGTGTGCCCGGGCAGGATGTCCAGATTGCCGACGTGGTGGACGCGCCAGCGCCCGTCCGCCGCGAGGTTCCGTACGGTGTTCTCGATGATCGCCAGCAGGGGGCGGAGCTCGACCTCCGGCCGGTCCAGGTTGTCCGTGGACAGCATCCACAGGGTGACGACCTCGACGTCGGTCTCCTCACACCAGCCCAGGAGCTCCGAGATCTTGTCGGCCCCGGCCTGATGGCCCTGCTCGGTGGTACCGCCGGACGCCTTCGCCCAGCGCCGGTTGCCGTCCAGGATGACGCCGATGTGCTTGGGCACCGCGGCATGGTCGAGGCGGCCTTCCACCCGGCGTGCGTACAGCCTGTACACCAGGTCGCGCAACTTCACGATCCTCCAGCCCCTCCGTGCAATGCCCCCGTGCGAATTGCGGTCCCCCGAGTGCGCCACATTACTGCGCACGGGGAGGGCTGGCCCAACTCGGTCTGTCACAAGTCCGTGATAGGGAGGACAACGTGACTGATACCAATCTCTATCGGGCAGAGGCCTCGCGGTACGACTCCATGGAGTACCGCCGCACCGGGCGCAGCGGCCTCAAGCTCCCCGCGATCTCCCTCGGCCTCTGGCACAACTTCGGTGACGACAGGTCCCTGGAGTCCCAGCGGGCCATCCTGCGGCGGGCCTTCGACCTGGGTGTGACCCACTTCGACCTGGCGAACAACTACGGGCCGCCGCCCGGCTCGGCCGAGCTGAACTTCGGCAAGATCTTTGCGCAGGACTTCGCGGCGCACCGCGAGGAGCTGGTGATCTCCACCAAGGCCGGCTACCTGATGCACCCCGGCCCGTACGGGGAGTGGGGCAGTCGGAAGTACCTGATGGGCTCGCTCGACGCCTCGCTGAAGCGGATGGGCCTGGATTACGTCGACATCTTCTATTCGCACCGGTTCGACCCGGAGACCCCGCTGGAGGAGACCATGGGCGCGCTCGCGTCCGCGGTCCGGCAGGGCAAGGCCTTGTACGTCGGCATCTCCTCCTACACCGCCGAGCAGACGGCGGAGGCGGCCGGGCTGCTGCGCGAGATGGGTGTCCGCCCGCTGATCCACCAGCCCTCCTACTCCATGATCAACCGCTGGACGGAGGAGGACGGTCTGCTCGACACCCTGGAGGAGGCGGGCATGGGGTGCATCTCCTTCGTGCCGCTCGCCCAGGGGCTGCTCACCGGCAAGTACCTGAAGGGCATCCCGGAGGGCTCGCGGGCCGCCCAGGGCAAGTCCCTGAACCCGGACCTGCTCTCGGACGAGGTGGTCCGCCGCCTCAACGGCCTCAACGAGATCGCGGCCCGGCGCGGCCAGTCGCTGGCCCAGCTGGCACTGACCTGGGTGCTGCGGGACGAGCGGATGACCTCGGCGCTGATCGGTGCGTCGAGCGTGTCGCAGCTGGAGGAGAACGTCGCCGCATTGGCCGGCGCCCCGCTGTCCGAGGCCGAACTGAAGGAGATCGACACCTTCGCGGTGTCCACCCCCGGCACCAACATCTGGGCCCAGCGCGGCTGACCTGCGCTTTTGCACCGGACGGGGCGGGAACAGAAAACGGGCCGGTCCGTGGGGGGGATACGGACCGGCCCGAGGGGGGGGTTCCACCATAACCCTTCGTAAAGCCTGCTGCGTGCATTGGCGCGCGACGATTACGCTCCGAATCCGCCCAGCAGCACTCCGGTAAGGGCGCCGCCGGCCATGAAGGGGCCGAACGGAAACGCCGTACGACGCCCCGCGCGCCCGGTGAGGAGCAGTCCGAGGCCGTACAGGGCGCCGTAGAGGAAGCCGAGGAACGCCCCGGCGATCCATACCCCCCACCCGTACCACCCAAGAGCGACCCCGAGCGCGAGCGCGAGCTTGACGTCTCCGAATCCGATTCCGGCCGGGTTGATCGCGAACAGCAGCAGGTACGCCGCGCCGAGCCCGGCCCCGCCGGCCACCGCGGCCGGCCAGGACCCGCCGGCCCCGGGCAGCGGGGCGACCGCGCCGAGCCCGGCCGCGACGGCGGCGGCCAGCGGCAGGGTCAACACGTCGGGCAGCCGGTGCACGGCGAGGTCCACGAGGGCGAGCAGCACCAGTACGGGCGCCAGCCCGACGAGGACGGCGGCCTCGGGCCGGGCCCCGACCGCAGCCCCGACCGCAGCGCACACCGCCGCGCACACCGCGGCGACGGGGCCGGGGTGCGGGCCGTACCGGTGGGGGGCGGGAGGATGCGGGGCGGGACGGTGCCGGGTGCCCTGGAGGCAGGCCCCGCAGCGGGCGGGTCCGAGCCAGCCCCCGATCGGATGTCCGCGGGGGCACCGGCCCTGCCAGGGTTCCCCCGGCTCCACCGAGAGCCGGTACGCGGCGCGCGGCAGCATCAGCCCGGCGGCCACGCCGTACACCGCGGCAAGAACGATCACGAGCAGCCCCATCCCGCCGACCCTAGGGATGCGCGGCCGGAAGGGCCATGGGCCCGGGGGCCCAATCCCCCTAACCTGGACCGACGCCCAGGGAAGGAGCACCGCCGCCATGCGCCACCGGCACCTCCGGGACGGCCCGGCCCTGCTGCACATCGGCCCGGACGGCCCGGACGGCCCCACGGACTTCGAGGATGCGGAGGGCGGGGCCGGTCTCGCCGTGCCGTTGGAGATCGCCGCCTCCTACCGGGCCCGGACCCGTGGCCTGCTCGGCCGGGACGGGATCGACGGCGCCCTGCTGCTGACCCCGGCCGCGAGCGTCCACACCTTCCGGATGCGCTTCGCGATCGATGTGGCCTACCTCGGTCGCGCCTTCGAGGTGCTGGCGGTCACCACGATGCCGCCCGGCCGGCTGGGGCTGCCCCGGCTGCGTGCCCGCCACGTCCTGGAGGCGGAGGCCGGCGCGCTGGCCCGCTGGGGCGTCCGGCCGGGCAGCCGGCTCGGCATCACCCTTGTCCGGGCGGACAGGACCGGCCCGCCGCAGGGCCCTGGTCAAGGCCCACGGGGTGCACGGTAAGTTGGGACGGTTGGGCAACAGGCGGGTCGGGGAGCGGCGATGACGGAGAACGCGCAGCTGAAGGCGCTGGAACAGCTCATGCCCGCCACCCACGGCGCCGATGAGGACATCGACTGGCAGGCCGCCGAGGCGGCCTGGCGCACCCGCTTCCCCGCCGACTTCGTCGCCTTCATGGGCCGCTTCGGCGCCGGCACCATCAACGGCGAGGCCAGCATCCTGCTGCCGCTGCCCAAGCCGGGCCTCCAGTGGGACCCGGCGGAGATGGCCGAGGAGACCGAGAACGCCCGGCAGATCTGGACCGCCGAGGGCGGCCGTGCCGCCTTCGACATCGATCCCGAGTCGATCCTCGCCTGGGGGGTGACGGCCGGCTCCGACATCCTGTGCTGGCTCACCTCGGATCCCGACCCGGACCGCTGGCCGGTTCTGGTCTGCGGCCGGCACACCGCGGACACCTTTACCGTCCATCCGTACGGCATGGCGGAATTCCTGTACCGGCTCTTCTCCGACGAGTTCGACGTGAGCCCGGTGAGCATCACCTTCTGGGACGGCGGGCGGCTCAGCTTCGTGCACTGGCGGAAGGCGCAGCGCCGCTGGCAGGAAGGCCGCAACCCGGAAACCGGCGACCCGGACCCGTACGCCGGTGAGTTTCCGGCCTGATCCGGCTCCCGACCCGCTCCCGGTCCCGTCCTGACCCGCTCCTGATCCCTGCCTGACCCCAAGACCCGTTCCGCCCGTCGGAAACGGGCATTCGGCATGTCTACGCGCGTCGGAATTGTCGATCACATATCGGAAAACACCAGCCGGAAAAGCGCCACTTGGAGCATTGACCACAAGTGCCGCCCCCGTGCAATCAATCACCCCGCCTTCAGGAGAGAATTCCGGCCATCGGGTCACCTCGGGACACCGGGGCCCGAAGCAACTCGTAAGTAACCAAAAGAAGACCAGGGGAATTCACCCGTGCGACGAAGATTCTTCGGGGCGGCCGCGACCACGGCCGCGCTCGGCCTCCTGATACCACTCTCCGGCTGCGGCAGTAGCTCCGGCGACGGCGAGGACGCCACCCTCAAGCTGGTCGCCGCCGAATACGGCAACACACCCGAGACCAGTTCCAAGGCCTTCTGGGACAAGGTGACGGCCGATTTCACCGCCCAGCACCCCGGCCTCAAGGTCGAGGTGAAGCTGCTGCCGTGGGCCGAGATCGACCGCGAGGTCAGCCGCCTGGTAAAGGCCGGTAAAGCCCCCGACATGGCCCTCATGGGCTCCTACTCGGACTTCGCCGCCCAGGGCAAGCTGTATCCGGCGGAGGACCTGCTCTCGGTCAGGGCGGAGGCCAACTTCCTGCAGCCCCTCGCCGAGGCCGGCTCGATCGGCAGCGCCCTCTACGGACTGCCCTTCGTGGCGAGCAGCCGGCTGCTCTTCTACAACGAGGGGCTGTTCGCCAAGGCCAGGGTCTCGCCGCCGAAGACCTGGTCGGAGCTGAAGGAGGCCGCCGAGGTGCTGAAGGGGAAGGGCGTGAAGTTCCCGTACGCCCTGCCGCTCGGCCCGGAGGAGGCGCACGCGGAGGCGATGATCTGGGAGCTCAGCAACGGCGGCGGCTACGTCGACAGCGCCGGCAACTACAGCCTGGCCTCCGAGCAGAACGTCCAGACCTTCAAGTGGCTCAAGGAGAACCTGGTCTCGCCCGGCCTGGTGGGCCCGGTCGCGCCCGGCCGCTTCAACCGCCAGGACGCCTTCAACGCTTTCGTGCGGGGCGAGGTCGGCATGCTGAACGGCTACCCCTCCCTCGCCCACGAGGCGCGGGCCAAGGGGATCTCCGTGGGCGCCGTGGAGATGCCGGTCAACGACGGGCTGAGCATCTCGGAGCGGCCGCCGGCGGTCGGCGTGGCCGACTGGATGGTGGCCTTCAACCAGAACGACCACCGGCAGCAGATCGGCACGTTCCTGGAATTCCTCTACCAGGACAAGAACCTCTCCGACTTCGCCGGCCGGTACCACCTGCTGCCGTCCACGGTCACCGCGTCCCGCACCCCTGCGGGCGGCGGAATGGACAAGAACGACCAGCAGTTCCTGGCCGCCCTGCGCAGTGCTCAGCTGTACCCGGTGAACAACCCGAACTGGGTGACGGTCAGCGACACCATCAAGCGCAACATCGGCCGGGCCGTGGAACCGGGCGCCGACGCCAAGGCCGTCCTCGAGGACATCGCGAACAAGTCCCGCGAGCAGTCCAAGAAGCCCTGACCCGCACCACCTGCTCGACGGTTCCGACCTGTGAGACCAGCTCAACCTGTTCGACCTGAATTTCCGGGCCTCTTCCCTGGCTGATCCGGCACGCGATCCGAGTCCGCAGCCCCCTTCGCCCCATAGCGCCCACAAGGTGCTCGGGCGCGGCCCCCCTCTTTCGCTCTCCTTCCCCCTCCCCGCTCAGCGGGAATCGCTCTGGCTGAATGCCGTCCGGTACTGCTCGCAGTCCGCGTTCCACTTCAGCCTGCCGCCGACGGACCCGTGGCCGGAGCGGGTGACCGACCACTCGACCGTGTAGGCCCCCGTGTCGCAGGCGATCCGCTTGCCGCCGGGCAGCGTGGCGCTGCCCTCGGCCGGGCGGTCCTTGACGTCGCTGTGCACCTCGGCCGCCTTGGTGCGGTCCGCCGTCCACAGGGTGGCGTGCAGGACGACGGGGTGCTTCCCGTTCGACGAGAGCGTCTTCTTCAGCAGCGCCACCTCGGAGACCGCCCAGGCGAACTCGAACTTCGGCTCCCAGGCAAGGGTCTTGGGGTCCGGGGTGTTCCCGCCCCAGTCCGGGTCGCCCTTCCCGCCGGTCCGGGGAACCATCGTGTAGACCACCCCCGGATGGAACCGGACCTGGCCCTCCACCTTGTACTTCTTGTCCTTGGTCGAACGCATCTCCTTCTCGCCGCCCGCAGGGTCCTGCAGGAACGAGCTGCCGTCGGCGGCGGAGGCCTCGACGAGGGTCGGGGTCAGGGCGGCGGCGGCCGTGGCGAGGGCGAGTGCGGCGATTCGGGTGCGCTTCATACCGGGAGCAACGGGGCCCTCCGGCGGCCCGGAACGACGCCGGGCGCGCATTCACCCGTACGGGAGCCAGGACCGGCGCGTCCCGGGAGTACGGAATATCACCGCACGAGTGCCGGTTGGGAGCGACGGGACAAGCCAAACGATCTCGGGGGACGGTATGAGCACGTACGGGGAAGTCAACGGCACGGTGGCGGCGGGCTGGGAGCCGGTGCGGGAGGAGTTCGCCGCCTTCATAGCGGGCGAGGCGCACTCGCCCGAGGCCCAGCTGGCGGTGGTCCACCAGGGCCGTCGCGTGGTCGACCTGTGGGCCGGCGAGGACACCGACGGGGACACGCTGTCCGGGGTGTACTCGATCACCAAGGGCGCGGCCCACCTGGTGGTGGCGCTGCTCGCACAGGACGGCGTACTGGACCTGGACCGCCCGGTGGTGGAGTACTGGCCGGAGTTCACCGGCGAGGGCAAGGAGCGGCTGACCGTCCGGCAGTTGACCGCCCACGGCTCCGGGCTGATCGGCACCGACGAGGGCTTCTCGGTCGAGGAGCTGGCGGACGACGCGCTGGTCGCGGCCCGGCTGGCCGGGCAGAAGCCGTACTGGACGCCCGGGACGGCGTACGGCTACCACGGCTTCGTCATCGGGGCGCTGACCGGTGAGGTGGTGCGGCGGGTGACCGGGAAGTCGCTTCAGGAGGTGTACGAGGAGCGCATCCGGGCCCCGTACGGGCTGGACCTGTACCTGGGTCTGCCGGCCGGGCTGAAGGACCGCTGGAAGCCGGTGCTGGCGGGCGTCCCCACGCCCGAGGGCGAGGCGCTCCAGGCGGCCGCCCCGGCTCCGCCGAAGCTGCTGGCGGTGGCGTTCAACCTGCACCGAACCCCGCCGATGGACATCGTCGGGTACGGCAACCATCCCGCGGTCATCGCGCAGGGCCCGGCCTCGGCGGGCGGCGTGGGCAGCGCGCGCGGCGTGGCCGGGCTGTACGCGGCCGCGCTGGACGGGCTGCTGAAGCCGGAGACGGCGGCCGAGGTGGCGCGGCTGCACACGCCGGGCGCGGACCAGGTCACCGGTGATGCCGACCACTTCGGGCTGGGTTTCGAGACCCAGCCGGCGGCCGGTCCGCAGGCCTTCGGGCACAGCGGCGCCTCGGGCGGGCAGTCCTTCGCGGACCCGGCGACCGGGGTCGCGTACGCCTACACCCGCCGCCGGTTCACGTTCCCCGTCAAGAACAACGCTCCGGAGAACGAGCGCTTCACGGCGGCGGCGCTGCGAGTGGCGCGGGAGGCTGCGGCGACTCAGGCCTGACCGGTCTCGAAGCGGCTGATCTTGCCGCCGCCGGGGGCGATGGTGAACCGCCAGGCGGTGCGCATCTCGCCCCAGGTGTCGTTGCGGAAGTCGGCGACCAGGGCGCGGCCGCCGTCGGACTCGGACTGGACGTCCATGTGGCCGGAGGAGTCGAAGATCTCCTTGTCGATCCACTCCTGGAGGTCCCGGTCCGAGCCGTCGTCGGACATGGTCGCGTCGGCGGTCAGGAGGCCGAGGAAGGCTTCCTTGTCGCGGGAGTTGATCGCGGCGACGAGGGCGCTGACGACGGGGTCGGACAGCTTGGCGGGCGAGATGGTCACGGGGGCTCCTGGGCTCCTGGGCTCCGGGTGGGGCAGGGTCGGACCCCTGCCCCACCAGGGAACACCGCGGGAGCCCCGGCGGCGCCGACCCTCACCCGTCCGGAGGCGGGCGGCGTGTCCGGAGCAGAGACGGGGGCGGGGTGACGCTCGGGGACAGGGGACGGTGCGTCAGGGGACGGTGCGTCAAGGGACGGTGCGTCAAGGGGCGTCAGGGGGCGGTGCGGACCGGGAAGCCGGTCGGACGGCCCTGCTCCTTCAGCCAGGCCAGCACCCGGTCGAGGGCCTCGACGGTCCGGGAGCGGTTCCCGCCTCCGTCGTGGAAGAGCACGGTCGGGCCGTTCTCCAGCTCCGACTGCACGGTGTCGACCATCGTCTGCACGCCCGGGGTCGTGTAGTCCTTGCTGTCCACGTTCCAGCCGAGCGGCCGCATGCCGTGGGCGGCGGCGATGCGCCGGCTGTCCGGGGTGAAGGCCCCGCCGGGCGCCCGGTAGTACTCGACCTCGGCGCCGCCGGCCGCGTCCT
Organism: Streptomyces sp. NPDC051211; assembly: GCF_040689505.1. Classification (NCBI taxonomy): domain Bacteria; kingdom Bacillati; phylum Actinomycetota; class Actinomycetes; order Kitasatosporales; family Streptomycetaceae; genus Streptomyces; species Streptomyces sp. NPDC051211. The sequence continues at coordinate 47,197 of NZ_JBFBAV010000022.1, read as the reverse complement.
CGATCATTTTCGCGGCCTCGAGGATCTGCTTCTCCTGGTACTCCACCGGCTTCTCGTCCATGCCGGTGTCGTGGTCGATGGTGTGGTCGCAGAGCCGGTGGCCCTCGGCGACCACCCTCTTCACCAGGTCCGGGTGCTGTCGGGCCTGCGGGCCGACCATGCAGAACACCGCCTTGACTTCGTACCGCTTCAGCACGTCGAGCACCTTCGGGGTCCACTTCGGGTCCGGACCGTCGTCGATGGTGATGTTCACGGCGTTTCCGCCTCTCCGAGGCGTGCGCGATGCCCTCCGGCACCTTCGGACCCCGGGGTGCCCGGGGTGCCTGGGGCCCCTGGGGTATCGCCCGGCCGTTCACCTCACGCTCGCTCGCCACGCTCCCGCGGTTGCCGTCGGCGGCCGGACCGCTGTCGGCGAGGGCCCCCACGCCCCACACGGTGGCCGCGACCACCGCTGCCGACGCGGCGACGGCTATTCGGGCCCGGGTGTTCTGGGTGATCGCCTTGAGCGTGCGCGCCATAAAGTGTCCACCCCCCGTCCGGCTTGAGGTTCCGTCAGTCAGGACGTGGAGCTCAGCTCGAGGGTTCCCGGTCATTAGCCCATAAACTTCAGATAATGGGGCGTTCACGACACAACCCCCGGCGGATCCGTGGATCCACCGGGGGTTGTGTCGTCGGCCGTGCCATCGTCCGCGGTCAGCGGTACGGAAGAGCGGAGGTCAGCGCGCGACCGGCTCGCCGACCGCGGGGGCCGGGGCGGCCGGCTCGTCGGAGGGTTCGGCCGCGGCCGGGCCCGCACCGCGCAGCGGCACCTCCTTGACGAACCAGGCCGCCGCGAAGCCGAGGACCGCGACCACCGCGCCCAGCAGGAACGCCGAGTGCGTGCCGGCCGCCACCGCGTGCTGGTACGCCTCCCGCACCGCCTCCGGCAGCTTCGCCAGGCTGGCGGCGTCCAGCTGCGCCGATCCACCGGTCGCCGCACCGCCCGCTTCGCCCAGCCGGTCCGTCATGGTGTCCTGCACCCGGCTGGTGAACAGGGAGCCCATCAGGGCCACTCCGAAGGAGCCGCCCAGCGTGCGGAAGAGGGTGGCGGAGGAGGAGGCGACGCCCATGTCCTTCATCTCCACGCTGTTCTGGGCGACCAGCATGGTGATCTGCATCAGGAAGCCGAGACCGGCACCGAGGACGGCCATGTAGATGCCGGACTCGAACCGCGAGGTGCCGGTGTCCATCTGCGCGAGCAGGAACAGCCCGACCACCATCAGCGCGCCGCCCACGATGGGGAAGACCTTGTACTTGCCGCTGTTGGTCGTCACCCGGCCGGCCACCAGCGAGACCAGCATCATGGACAGCAGCATCGGGAGCAGCAGCAGACCCGAGTTGGTGGCGGACGCGCCCTGCACCGACTGCTGGAACAGCGGCAGGTAGAGCACACCGCCGAACATCGCGAAGCCGGTCAGGAAGCCGATCGCGGACATCAGGGTGAAGTTGCGGCTGCGGAAGATGTGCAGCGGCATGATCGGCTCGACCGCACGCCGCTCGGCGAACAGGAAGCCGGCGATCGTCAGCACTCCGACGGCACTGAGCCCGATGATCTCCGCCGAGCCCCAGGCGTACTCGGTGCCGCCCCAAGTGGTGACCAGTACGGTCGAGGTGATCGCGACGGTGAGCAGCGCGGCGCCCAGGTAGTCGATCGTGGCCTTGACCCGCTCCTTCTTGGGCAGGTGCAGGACCGCGGTCACCATGGCCAGCGCCACCGCGCCCAGCGGCAGGTTGATGTAGAAGGACCAGCGCCAGCCCATGTGGTCGGTGATGGTGCCGCCGACCAGCGGTCCGCCGATCATGGCGAGGGCCATCACGCCGGCCATCATGCCCTGGTACTTGCCCCGCTCTCGGGGCGGGATCAGGTCGCCGATGATCGCCATGACGCCGACCATCAGACCGCCGGCGCCGAGGCCCTGGACGGCACGGAAGCCGATCAGCTGGCCCATGTCCTGCGCCATGCCGCTGAGCGCGGAGCCGATCAGGAAGATGACGATGGAGGTGAGGAAGGAGCCCTTCCGCCCGTACATGTCGCCGAGCTTGCCCCAGATCGGAGTCGAGGCCGCGGTGGCCAGGGTGTAGGCGGTGACCACCCATGACAGGTGCTCCAGGCCGCCCAGTTCGCCCACGATCGTCGGCATCGCGGTACCGATGATCATGTTGTCGAGCATCGCCAGCAGCATCGCGATCATGAGCGCGAGCAGCACCACGCGCACGCTGCGCGGCTTCACCTCCCCCGAGGTGTCCGCCTTGCCGGAATTCCCGCCCTGGTCACTCACGTCGCCACTCCCCGTCCCGGGACTTACTTGCCGCCCGGCTAGTTCACTACACTGGGAAGGTAGACCCGTACTAGCCGGGCGTCAAGTAAGTAAGTGGGGAGAGCCATGTCCAGCAGTACGCAGCAGCGCCGCGGGAACACGCGCCAGCGCATCCAGGACGTCGCGCTGGAGCTCTTCGCCGAGCAGGGGTACGAGAAGACCTCCCTCCGCGAGATCGCCGAGCGGCTGGAGGTCACGAAGGCCGCGTTGTACTACCACTTCAAGACCAAGGAAGAGATCATCATCAGCCTCTTCCAGGACCTGACCCGGCCCATCGACGAGCTGATCACCTGGGCCGAGGCGCAGCCCCGCACCCTGGAGAACAAGCAGGAGATCCTGCGCCGCTACAGCAGCGCACTGAGCGGGGCGGCCCCGCTGTACCGCTTCATGCAGGAGAACCAGGCGACGATGCGCGAGCTCAGCATCGGCGAGACCTTCAAGCAGCGGATGTTCACCATGGTGGACCTGCTCCGCACGGACGACGCACCGCTCGCCGACCAGGTCCGGTGCGTCAGCGCGCTCTTCACGATGCACGCCGGAATGATGTTCCTCCAGCACGTGGAGGGCGACCCGGAGGAGAAGCGGATGGCCACGCTGGAGGTCGCCATCGACCTGATCACCCAGGCCCACCGGCAGGCATAGCGGCACACCGGCCGGCGCGGCGGGGAGCCGGGGCGGACCGGCTCTCCTTGAGGATCCGTCAAGCGGTACCACCCGTTCGAGGCATTACTCTCCGTAGTCAACGACGCTACTTTTGGTGACATGAGTCGCAGGGACCGGCCCGGGCTCACTCACCGAAAGAGGCGCCGCCATGAACGCCGTGAACGCCCTGAACACCTTGAACGCCTTGAACACCGCCAAGGCCGCCGCACTCGCCACGGCCACCGCACTCGCGGCGACCGCGGCCGCCCTCACACCGGCCGCGGCCGCCCCCCGCCCCGCTCCTGCCGAGTACGTCGCGATCGGCGACTCGTACAGCGCCAACACCTTCGTACGCCCCTGGAACGGCGGCCCCGCGGACACCTGCGGCCGGTCCCTGGTCAACTACCCCTCCCAGGCGGCGCGTCGACTGCAGGTCACCCTCACGGACGTGACCTGCGGGGCCGCCGAGGTCAGGGCGGGGGTCCTGGAGCCACAGCCGGCCGAGGGGCGGTACGGCCCCAATCCGCCACAGCTGAACGCCCTGAGCCCGACCACCTCCCTGGTGACCATCGGGGTGGGCGGGAACTCCCTCGGCTTCGAGGACATCCTGCGGGAGTGCCTCGCCCGGGGCCTCGGCGCCCTCGGCTTCGGCAAGCCGTGCACCACGTACTACACACAGAGGGACGGCGCGGCCTGGCTCTCCCAGAAGTTCGCCGATCTCGACGCCGACTACACGGCCATGCTGAAGGCCGTCCACCAGCGCGCACCCCGCGCCAAGGTCGCCCTCGTCGGATACCCGGCCATCGTGGGCAGCAACGCGACCACCAACACCGGCTGCACCTGGGGGCAATGGCGCCGGTTCGGGACGGTCGCCAAGGGGGACATGCCGTGGCTGGACTCCGTCGAGAGACGCCTCAACGACCTCATCCGCAACCAGGCCACCCAAGCGGGCCATGCGTACGTCGACACGTACACGCCGAGCGCCGGGCACGGCGTGTGCGCGCCCAGCGGCCAGAAATGGATCTACGGGGTGAAGGACGACCTGACCGGCGAGGGCACCCAGCAGGACGACCGGCCCCTGCCGTCCTGCGCGCTGATCCCCGGCGACGGCGAGGCCTGCACCTTCATCCATCCGAACGCCAACGGCGCCCGCAGCCAAGCCGATGCGGTCACGGCGGCACTGATCGGACTCGGTGCAGCCGCCAGGCCCTCCTAGACCGACCGGAGCCGGCGCTCCGACTCCTCGATCGGGATGTCGTTGATGCTGGCCTCGCGCCGCCGCATGAGGCCGTCGTCGGCGAACTCCCACTGCTCGTTGCCGTGGCTGCGCCACCACTGGCCGTCCGCGTCGTGCCACTCGTACTCGAAGCGCACGGAGATCCGGTTGCCGGTGTACGCCCACAGCTCCTTGCGGAGCCGGTAGTCGAGTTCGCGGGCCCACTTGTCGGCGAGGAAGGAGCGGATCTCGTCCCGGCCCCGGAGGAACCGGTCGCGGTTGCGCCACTCGGAGTCCTCGGTGTAGGCGAGGGCGACGCGTTCGGGGTCGCGGGTGTTCCAGGCGTCCTCGGCGGCCTGCACCTTGGCGCGGGCGGTCTCTTCGGTGAAGGGCGGCAGGGGCGGTCGGGTCATGGCGATGCCTTCCAGCAGGAACCGGCGAAAGTAGAGAACGCTCGTTCTCCACTCTACGAGAACGCGCGTTCTCCTCACAGCCGAATCCGGACTACCCTTCCCCCATGGACGACGAAGAGGCCAGGACCCGCCTGCTCGACACGGCGGAGGCGCTGTTCTACACGCACGGCATCCAGGCCGTCGGCATGGACCGCATCCGCACCGCCTCCGGGGTCCCGCTGAAACGGCTGTACCGGCTCTTCCCCGCCAAGGAATCCCTGGTCACCGCCTACCTGGAACGCCGGGACGGCCGCTGGCTGAACTCCCTCCGCGCGGCGGCCACCCGCCCGTCCGACCCCCGGGACCGGGTACGCGCGGTCTTCGACTGGCTGGCGGAGTGGTTCGCCGAGCCCGACTTCCGGGGCTGCGCGTTCATCAACGCGTACGGAGAACTCGGCCCCACCGCCCCGGAGGTCGTCCGCACCCACAAGTCAGAGCTCCGCACCCTCCTAGCCGACCTGACAACCGGCCCACCGACTCTCGCCGACCAGCTCCTGATCCTGGTCGAGGGCGCCACGGTCCTGGCCTCCTTCACCCCTGGACCGACCCCGGCCCACCGGGCCCGGGAGGTGGCGGAGCTGCTGGTCCCTGCCACAGACCCGAAGGGGTGAGGGAGGCACAAGCCGGGGCGATGGGGGGCTGCGGCGCTAGCCTGAGGTGAGGCCGAGAACGCGATGAGTACACCGCAGCCGCCCGGAGGACCACGGTGACCACCATGATCGAAAAGCCCACCCCCATAGACACCGAGGTGGGGGCGCAGACCTTCGAGGACCTGCTGCACACCGTTGAGGAGATGGATACTCCAGACGGCTTCAAGGCAGAGCTCATCCGGGGGAAGATCGTCGTGTCACCGTGGTCCAAGCTGCGCTATTTCCTGCCCATGGAGTCCCTGAAGGAGCAGCTGAAGCCACACGCGCCCGATGGGCATGCAACGGACTACGCCCCGTTTCTGTTCAGCTTCCCCGCGGCAGGTCGCGCCTACGGGCCGGATCTCTTCGTCGTTGACCGATCCATCTTCCAAGGCGACGGCCGGCACGGAGATGCGGGTGCCTTGGCTCTGGTCGCCGAGTTCACTTCAGTCTCCACGAAGGACGCAGACTGGTGCGAGAAGCTGCAGGTCTACGGGCAGCTCGTGCCGTTGTACCTGGTGGTCGACATGCAGGACCGGGAAATCACCTGCTTCTCCGACCCGTCGCCGAGCGGCTACCGCTCTCACCGGACGGTCTCGTTCGGGAAGCCGCTGACCGTGCCCGCTCCCTTCGACTGTGAGATCGACACCACGGACTTCTAGCCGGTGACGGCTTTCGGGTGAATCGCGCCGGTGGATGCGGGGTGACCGGCGGGGCTTGGAGGGGACGAGGTGAACCCTTCCTGCACGGGCGGAAACGGCTCCGGTCGGGCTGTTTGACCTGCGCTTTCGCGGGCCGGGTGGGGTTGGGCCAGGTGGATGGCCCGATTTCAGCAGCAGGTGTGGCGGCGCCGAAGGGATGAGTGGTCGTCAGCGACGGGGGATGCCCCACGCGCGAGGCCCCACACTGACGCACGACTCACCCCTGGAGCCGTTCCATGCGCCTGCTCGCGCGCTGTATCGCCGCCGCTGCCCCGCTGATGCTCGTACCGCTGGCCACCGCTCCCGGGGCGGCCGCCGACGACGACGTCCGCGCCGTGCCCCTCGCGGTGACCAAGACCTCCGGCGTCCCCATCCCCAACAGCTACATCGTCACCCTGAAGCAGGGCACCGACGCGGCCGGGTTCGTCAAGAAGGTCCCGCAGCTGGGGAAGGCGAACCACACGTACGGCAGTGCCCTGTCCGGGTTCGCGGCCACGCTGACCGAGACGCAACTGACGTTCGTGCGCAGCTCGCCGACGGTGACCTCGGTGGAGCAGAACACGGAGGCCAAGGTCTTCGACGACGGCAGCCGTGCCCTGGGGGCCACCAACGTGTGGGGCCTGGACCGGATCGATCAGCGGAACCTGCCGCTGGACGGGCAGTTCACCACCGCGGGCAACGGGGCCGGGGTCAGGGCGTACGTCGTGGACACCGGCATCGACTACACGCACACGGAGTTCGGCGAACGGGCCTCGTTCGGCTTCGACGCGATCGGCGACGGGCGCAACGGTGCGGACTGCCAGGGACACGGCACGCATGTGGCGGGCACAGTCGGCGGCAGCACGTACGGGGTCGCCCGGAAGACCTCGCTGGTCAGCGTGCGCGTGCTCGACTGCGACGGCAAGGGTGACTACGCCGGGGTCATCGCCGGCATGGACTGGATCGCCAAGAACGGCGTGAAGCCGGCCGTCATGAACGGCTCCCTCGGCGGGCCGAGGTCGGCGGCCGTGAACGCCGCCGTCAATGCCGTGTACGCCGCCGGCATCACGCCGGTCATCGCCGCCGGCAACAGCGCCGTCGACGCCTGCACCATCTCACCGGCGAGCGCCGAGAACGCCCTGACGGTCGGTGCCACCAACCAATGGGACGAGGAGACCGGCTTCTCCAACTGGGGCGAGTGCCTTGGGGTCTACGCCCCCGGCCAGAACATCACCTCGGCCAAGCTCGGCGGCGGAAGCGTCGCCCTGAACGGGACCTCGATGGCCGCGCCGCATGTGGCGGGGGCGGCGGCCCTCTACCTGGCGGCGAACCCGAGGGCCACCGGTGAGGACGTGGCCGCGTGGGTCTACGACAAGTCCACCAAGGACGTCATCACGTCGATCAGCCAGTCCTCCCCGAACCGCCTGCTCTTCACCGACGGCCTCTGACCGTTCCGGGCCCCGGCCAGTCCTGGGCCGGTGCCTAGTTCGTCGCGCCCCGGGGGAAGGTGATCTCGACGCGCCGGTTCTTCTTGCGGCCCTCTTCGGTGTTGTTGTCGGCGATCGGGTAGTCCTCGCTGTAGCCGCGGATGTCGAAGGTGACGGCCGGGTTGGTGACGGTCTTGGCGAGCTCCCGCTGCACGGCGTCGGCGCGCTTCTTGGAGAGCACCTTGCCGTGCTCGTAGCTGCCCTGGTCGTCGGTGAAGCCGAAGACTCGGACGCGGGTGGCCTTCTGCTGGTTGATCTCGCTGCCGATGGCTTGGATGCGGGCGGAGGCCTGGGCGTTGAGGACGTCACTGTCCTCGGGGAACAGGACCTCCGCCTGGAGCGCCATCATCACGCTCTGGTTCGTCTCCTGCCGCCGCTGCTCCCCGCCGAGGTCTTCTACCACCTCGGCGATGTCCAGCACCTTGGGAGGTGCCAGGACGCCGCCCTGGGGCATCTTGAGCCCGGGCGAATTGGAGTCGATCGCCACGGGCGGGGCGGCGGAGGGCTCGGTTCCGGGCGGCGTGGTGGGGTCGTCTGCGTATGCGCTGCCGGCGCCGATGAGGTGCGCCCCGGCGATGACCAGGCCGACTATGGCTGTGGCGGCGGTTGCGCGGTGGCGTGTGGTCATGGGGTCACCCGGAGATCTTGATGGTTACCGTGGCGAACGTGGGCAGGCCGAAGTCAACTTCAGTGGTGTTGGCCGGCGGTGCCGGGAACTGAGCAGTGATGGAAACCGACTTGCCCGCGCCGATGCTGAAGATGTCGGTGCTGCACAGGCAGCGGCCCTCTGTGTCCCGGAGCACGTAGTAACGCTTCTTGCCCGCCCTGTCGACCACCGTCGCACCTGCGATCGAGCCCGGGCTTGCGTTCTTCTCGGCTCCCCGCCACGGGGGCGTTTGCCCAAACGGGCGGGAACTGTTGTTCTTGATCTGCCCATTGACAGTGAGGAACCCACCCGGATCCCGTACCGCCGAGTTGATCAGCAGCACGATGCCTTCCGGACCGTTCGACGTCGCGATGACTTCGACCGGTGCCGTGCTCGTGCTGGTGGGCGCAGGCTTTTGAGACTCCGCACCCTGGGTCTGGGCCACGGGCGTATTGCCCTTGCCCTTGGGCTTCTCGTCATCGCCCATTCCGCACCCGGCCAACGTGAGGGCCAAGACCGCCGCCACCGCTGCGGCCGCTCCCCTGCGGACCTTCGCCGTCTGCCGAATGCTCATTTACGCCGCTTCCTTGTCTCTCGCTCCACCATCAGCCGTCCAGCCGCACCTTGAACAGACTCCGCGCCAGATCGGCCAGCTTCCCTGGGTTCAGGGGATCCAGCTTGAACGCTCTGTCGTCGTCGCACTCAAAGTTGACCGGATCGGGATCTGGCTTGTCCGTTTCATCGCCAGGCGGGGGCGTCGGCTCCGGCGTGGGATCCGAGCTGAGCGAACAACGCGGCTCGATCACAGCCGTGGCGGTCGCCGTCGCATGGAACGTGTCGGAGCCGGGGATGACTGACTTTCCCACCGTGTCGTTCGTCTGCACAGTCACGGTGAACCGCGGGAGAGAGGGTTCACAGATGACGGGAGCTTCACCTGAATCGTTCAGGGCGGCAAAGGACTCGGCCTCGTCGCAAGCCCCCTCTGCATCGAAGAATTCGCCGTCCAGGATCTCTTGCCACTCCTCCGGCTTGAGATCCTGCAGAACGAGTCCCGTGAAGACGCTGTCTCTCGCCTCACGGGCAGCTGCCAACGCTGCAGCATCGGCGGCGCCTTGCGCCTGGCTACGCGTGGCTCCTGCCATTCCCACAACGACGAAGGCGAGGGCGGCAAAGAGCAGGACCGCAACCGTCCCGACATAGAGAGGGAACGCCTGCCCTTGATCCCGGGCCCCAGACGCAACCAACCTCAGGTGCCCCCGCCACCCGTGATGTCCGTGACCGCCTGGGTGATGGCGCTGGCGATCTGCGTCCCGATCCCCGATCCGAGAATGGCGCCGATGATCAGGACGATCACCACAATGATCCCCAGGTACTCGAAAGCCGTCTGGCCCTCGTCCCTGCCGTTCAAACGGCGCCACTTGAGGTTCCGCACGGTGTCCTCCAGGTCCGGTCCCGCTGTCGACTCGCGGACCGTACGCAACCGCGGGCGCGCCTGCAAAGGGTCCTGGGGCCCATCTACGGACCCACTGCGCATCCCGTCTACCCATGACCCGGCGCCCCCGAACGGATCGTTCCCAGCCAGCGGGCTATCGCCTCGCTGCGGCTCGCGCTGTGGAGCTTCGCGAAGATGCGGTTGATGTGGTTCTTGACCGTCTTTTCGCTGATGAAGCAGGTGGCTGCGATCTGCTGGTTCGTCATTCCGGACGCGATCAGGTCCATCACCTCCACCTCCCGCGAACTCAGCCCGAACGAAGCATGGTTGGGAACCCGTTCCGAAGACTGTGCCACAATCCGTTGCGGATGCGAAGACCCCCGCAGTTCCGCCAGCAGGGCTCCCGCCGCCGTCGGGGTGAAGTGGGGGCGGCCCTCGTGGACGTCGCGGATGGCGCGGGTCAGGTCGTCCGGCGTGAATTCGCCGTGGACGAGGTAGCCGCCGGCGCCCAGGAGCAGGGACTCGCGGACCACCTCGCTCTCCTGGCTGTACGTCAGCATCAGTACCTGCGCCAGCTGCACCAGGTGCGGCAGGGCCGAGATGCCGTCCACGCCCGGCATGCGGACGTCCAGCAGGACCACGTCCGGGTGGTGGCTGCGGGCCAGGGCGAGGGCTTCGCCGCCGTTGGCGGCCTGGGCGACCACCTGGAGGTCCTCGTGGGTGGCCAGGAGTGCGGCCAGGCCGGCCCGGACGACCGGGTTGTCGTCGGCGATCAGGATGCGGAGCGGCGGCATCAGGCGCTCCCCCGGGCGGTGAGCGTGAGGCGGACCCGGGTGCCCGGGCCGGTCGGGCGGGGGCCGATGTGGAGGTCGGCGCCGATCGCGGCCGCGCGTTCCGTCATGCCGAGCAGGCCGAAGTGGCCCCGGCCCCGGAGGTCCGACGGGTCGACCCCGCCGGGCGGCAGGCCGCGCCCGTCGTCCTCGATGGTGAGGACGAGGAGGGAGTCCGGGCCCGAGTCCGGGTCTGCCGTGATGGCCCGGACCTCCACCCGGGTGGCGGCCGCGTGCCGGCGGACGTTCTCCAGGGCCTCGGAGGCCACTGCCAGCAGGTGGCGGGCGACGTCGGACGGCAGGTCGGGAAGTGGGCCGACGGTGCCGAGTTCCGCCGGCGGACAGGCTGCCTCCGTCAGGGACCGGAGCGCCGAGGTCAGGTCGGCCGCCGAGGTCAGGTCGGCGGACGGGGTCAGGTCGGCAGACGGGGTCAGGTCGGCAGACGGGGTCCGGCCGGCGGACGGGGTCCGGCCGGCGGACGGAGTTGGGTCGGTGGACGGAGTCAGGCCGGCGGACGGAGCCAGGTCGGTGGCCGGGGACCCGTCGGCGGACGGGAGCCCGACGGCGGTCGGCTGGGCGTCGGCGGCCGACGGCGTGTCGCGGCGCAGGTCCGCGAGGAGGGCGCGGGATTCTGTCGCCGCGCGGCGGGCCGAGCGGGCGATCAGGTCGGCCCGGGAGCGGAGCTGCTCCGGGTCCGTGGTGCGGGGCAGGGCCTCGGCGGCGAGGGCCAGGCCGTGCAGGGTCTTGGCCAGCGAGTCGTGCATCTCGCGGGCCAGCCGGGTGCGTTCCTCGGCCACGGCCAGCCGCGCCCGGGTCTCGGTCAGCGCCCGCCCGGCCTCGCCGAAGCGGAACAGCAGCCCGCGCAGGCAGGCCCCGGCCGCGCCCGCGAGGAGGCACAGGCTGCCGAGGAGCAGCCCGCCGGCCAGGGCGGCCACGACCACTGCCTGGACGGCCGCGTACACGGCCGAGCCGCGCCAGCCGTAGACGAGCCCGGCCAGCAGCGGCGTACCGATGGCGACCAGGCCGAGCGGGGAGTCCAGGGTGGCCGGGATGAGCAGGAGCAGGGTCCAGGCCATGTCGGCGGCGAGCAGCCAGCGGTGGCGGAGCAGCAGTGGCCCGAACCGCTCCCAGTCGCGGAAGAGGAGGTACGAGAGCATGAAGCTGAACAGGATCGCGCCGCCGACCAGGTAGGCCGGTCCGCCGGGCGCCGTACGGCCCAGGGCGATCGGGGCGCCCAGGGCGATGAGCGCCAGCCGGAAGCCGAAGACCTGGCGGCAGAGGGACTGGAGTGCGTTCACCTGGAGGGTGAGGGCGGGTTCCGGGCGGCGGGCCCGGGCCGGAACGGTCGCGGTGCCGGTCCACAGGGGGGCCGGAAGGAAGCCGGAGGACATGGTCAGTCGCCTTCCAGCAGTGCGCCGAAGTCGATGTCCGCGCCGTACACGAATCCGCCGATGAGCAGGATCATCGTGCCGGGCAGCATGAACATGGTGACCACGAAGGTGGCCTTGGGGACGGCCCGGGCGGCCCGGCGGCGGGCGTTCTGGGCGTCCGTACGCCGCATGTCCTCGGCGATGGCGATGAGGGTGTCGACGATGGGCGAGCCGAGTTCCTCGCCCTGCTGGAGGGCGGTCACGAACTGGGCGACCTGCTCGCTGTCGTTGCGGCGGCGCAGTTCGTCGAAGGCCTGCCGGCGGCTGACGCCCATGTCCATCTGCTGGAGGGTGATGCGGATTTCGTCCGACCAGGGGCCCTTGTACTTGTCGGCGACGCGTTCCAGGGCCTGCCGGAAGCCGAGCCCGGAGCTGACGACCACGGCCAGGACGTCCAGGAAGTCGGGCAGGGTCCGTTCGATGTGGTCGCGGCGGACCCGGATCGCCGACCACAGTCCGGCCTCGATCCAGAACAGGCCGAAGGCGACCATGATCAGGGACAGGATCAGCTGGCCGTTGAGGAGCATGGCGAAGGCGCCGGCGCCGCCCAGGGCCCCGTACACGGCGCGGCGGGCGGCGTAGCGGTCGATGGTCAGGCCGGCCGGGTTGCCGGCCATGTCGATCTGGCGGCGTTTGCGGGCGACCTGTTTGGGGCCCATCAGGCGCAGGACGAGGGGGGCGTACCGGATGCCCATCCGGTCGACGACCGAGCCGACGGCGGTGGTGCGGGTGGCGCCGACCTCCAGGGCGAGGGCGAGGTCGGTGGGGAGTTTGGTCTCGGCGCGGTAGAGGCGGATGCCGTGGAAGGCCCCGAGGACGGACAGGGCCAGGGCGAGGGCCAGCAGCAGGGCGGTCACCGGCTACACCTCGATCTTCGACAGGCGGCGGATGGAGACGAAGCCGAGGGCGAAGAGGCCGAGCGCGGCCAGTACGGCGATCTGGCCGGGGACGGAGCCGGTCATCCGGTCCAGGGCGCCCGGCATGATCGCGTCGACGAGCAGGAGGGAGCCCAGCCCTATGAACGGCATCAGGTAGGCGGTCACCGTCACCTGGGACAGCTGGGTGCGGATCTCGCGGCGGGTCTCCTTGCGCTGTTCCAGGGTGACGGTCAGGTTGCGGAGGCTGCCGACGATCGCGCCGCCCGCGCGGGAGGACAGCACGAGGGTGGAGACGAGGACGACGAGTTCCCGGGAGGGCAGCCGGTCCGCGAGTTCGCCGAGGGCCTCGTCGATGGAGTGGCCGACGGCCAGCCGGTCGGCGACCCGGGCGAGTTCCTCCCCGGCCGGTGCCTCCAGCTCCTCCGCGGCCATGCCGATGGCGGTACGGAGGGCCAGCCCGGCCTGGGTGGCGTTGGCCAGGATGCGGGCCAGCTCGGGGAGCTGGTTGATGAAGCGCTCCGTACGGCGGGTGCGCTGCCAGTTGAGGAAGGCGTTCGCCGACCACAGGCCGATCAGGCCGGCCACCGGGCCGAAGAAGGGGGCCAGCAGGGCGGAGGCGATCAGCCAGACGCCGGCCACCGAGGCGGCCATGTACACGAGGAACTCGCCCGGGGTGAGTTCGAGGCCGGTCGCGGCCAGCTGGCGTTCGATCCGGCGGCCGAGGCGGGTGGGGCGCAGCCGCCGGTCCAGGGAGCGGAAGCGGCGCCGGCGGCCGGCGGGCTCCGGTTCGCCGCTCGCGGAGAGCCGCTCGATGAGCGCGGCGCGCTGGGCCCGGCCCTTGGCGTAGGCGTGGACGCCCAGGACCAGGAGGGCGCAGGCGAGGAGCGTGGCGCCGAGGGTGAGGAGTACGGGTGTGGTCACAGGGCGATCCGGGTGGTGAGCTGGTCCTCGGTTGCGGCGACCCCGAAGGCCTGCGGGATCGGCTGGTTGTTCATGTAGAGGCGTTCGGCGATGCGGCGCGGCAGCGGGTAGTACTCGAAGTGGCCGTGCACCCGGCCGTCGCCGCCGAGCGGCTGGGCGGCGAACCGGCAGACGGTGATGATCCGGAAGGGTTCGCGGCCGTGCGAGTCGAGGATGGAGATCTCGGTGATCCGGCGGGAGCCGTCGGCGAACCGGGTGAGCTGGACGACCACGTTGACGGCGCTGTTGATCTGGTCCTGGAGGGCCTCGAAGGGCACCTCGACCTCCGACATGGAGGCTAGGGTCTGGAGCCGCATCAGGGCGTCCTCGGCGCTGTTCGCGTGCACGGTGGCGAGGGAGCCGTCGTGGCCGGTGGACATGGCCTGGAGCATGTCGAGGGTCTCGCCGCCGCGGACCTCGCCGACGATGATGCGGTCGGGGCGCATCCGGAGGGAGTTTCGGACCAGGTCCCGGATGGTTATCCGGCCCTTGCCCTCGACGTTGGCGGGCCGTGATTCCAGCCGGATGACGTGGGACTGCTGGAGCTGGAGTTCCGCCGAGTCCTCGATGGTGATGATCCGTTCGCCTTCCGGGATGAGACCGGAGAGGGCGTTGAGGAGGGTGGTCTTGCCGGTGCCGGTGGCCCCGGAGACGATCACGTTCATCTTGGCCTGGACCAGGCCGGAGAGGAGCAGCAGCATCTGCTCGTCGAGCGAGCCGAGGGCGATCATCTCGGGGAGGGTGAAGGCGCGCGGGAAGCGGCGGATGGTGAGGGTGGCGCCGGTCAGGGAGAGCGGCGGGATGATCACGTTGACGCGTTCGCCGGTGGGGAGGCGGGCGTCGACCATCGGGTTGGCCTCGTCCACGCGGCGATTGACGGCGGAGACGATGCGCTCGATGGTCTGCATCAGCTGCTCGTGGGAGGCGAAGCGGAGGGGAAGTTGCTCGACCCGGCCGGCCCGCTCCACGTAGATGTGGTCGGGGCCGTTGACCATGATCTCGGAGATGGAGGGGTCTTCGAGGAGCGGCTCGAGCACGCCGAGGCCGAGGGCTTCGTCGACGACCCGGCGGATCAGCTGGGCGCGCTCGACGGTGGAGAGGACCGGGCCCTCGCGGCTGATGATGTGCCCGAGGACCCGCTCCAGGCGGGCGCGGCGCTCGGCCGGGGCGAGCGAGGACATCTCGGCGAGGTCGATCTCTTCGAGCAGCTTGGCGCGGTAGGCGGAGACGAGGCGGCCGTCTTCGCGGGGGCTGTGGCGGTCGTCCGGGGTGTTGACCCGGGAACGCAGGCTCATGGGTTCAGGGGCCTTCCGGGTCGTCGTTGGGCATGGTGGCAGTTCGGGTGCGGGGCTCGAAGGACAGTCCCGGCACGATGGAGTTGACCGGGATGGTCACGGTCGCGGTGAGGGCGTCCGTGCCGCTGACACCGACGATGGCGCTGCCCCGGATGCTCTCCTTGATGGAGTCGCGTCCGGCGGCCTCGCCGGTGGGGATGTCGGTACGGGCGGCCGTACGGGCGGCCACCCGGGCGGCGTTCTCCGCCTGCTGCTCGACGTACGCGATCCAGCCGAGCTGGATGCCGGCGAGGGCGATGAGCAGGAGGATCGGCAGGAAGCCGAGGTACTCCAGGGCGGCTTGGCCGCGGTCGCGGTGGGCGCGGCGCGCGCCGGGTACCGGGGCGCCGGCCCGGGCAGCCCCGTGCCTCAAGCGCCGGCGGGGCTGGGTGGGTGCCGTCCGGCCGGGGCGGCCGGGCGCGCCGGGCAGGCCGGGTACCGGGGCGCTGCTCCGGACCCCGCGCCTCAAGCGCCGGCGGGGCTGGGTGGGTGCCGCCGGGCCGGGGCGGCCGGGCGCGCCGGGGTGGCTCGGGCTGGAGTCGGACGGGGGGAGCACGGGCCCTGCCGAGGCCGAGGTGTGGGCGTGCATCAGCCGGTCTCCTCTTCCATCGCCGCTCCCGCCTCGCCCGTCACCGACAGGCCGGTGTTCAGGCCCGGGAACAGGGCCGGGATCTGCAGCCGGACGGAGACCCGGTACAGGCCCGTGGCCGGCGGGGCCGGGCAGGTCGGCGTGGTCTGCCAGCTGCCGGGGATGTGTTCCCGGGCGGCCGCGTCGCAGGCGCCCGGGTCGCCGCTGACCGCCCCCGCCCGGGCCGCCTCGTCCGCCGCGTTGCCCGCGAGGGAGAACGCGTAGCCGATCAGGACGCACTGCCACACGGCCGCGATCAGGAGCAGGATCAGCGGCAGCATGCCCAGGAACTCGAGGGCGACCTGGCCGCGGTCGCCGGCTTGCGCGGTGGCGGGGGCCCGCGCGGGTCTGGGCATCGGTCAGCCCTCCCGGGCCGGGCGGCGGCGCCAGGAGGCGAGGGCGCCGCGGTCGCCGCCGCGCAGGCGGGCGACCGGGCCCTGGGGACGCAGGGCGAGGGTGGCGCCCGGGGGCGCGTCGCCCGCGGCGGAGCGGGCGGCGGGGGCGGCGGACTCCTCCGGGCTGCGGAGCAGGCCGAGTTCCCCGGCGAGGGTCCACAGGGCCTGCTTGACCGAGGACCGGTTGTCGAGGTCCTGAACGCGGCCCGCGTCGACCACGGCCTGGAGTTCCTTGAAGTTCGCCGGGACCGGGGTGCGGGTGGGCCGGGTCTTGGTGATCTTCTCGATCAGGGAGGGCTGTATCTCGGTGTGCTTGGTCCAGCGGTTGACCACCAGTGCGGTGTCCTCGGCCTTGCGGACCTGGAGCCGTTCCCACATACGGACCATCCGCTTGGCGGCCCGGACGGCGACCACGTCGGGGGTGGTGACCAGGACCGCGACGTCGGCGAGCTCGACGGTGGCGGCGCCGGCACCGGAGAGCTGGGTGCCGCAGTCGACGACGACGAGGTCGTAGCGGTGCCGCAGGGCGGTGATGATGAGCCGGGCGGCCCGTTCGTCGACCTCCTCGCCGCGTTCGCCGTCGGCGGGGGCCAGCAGCAGGGCGAGGCCGGCCTGGTGCTCGTACACGGCGTCGCCGAGGACGCGCGGGGAGATGTCCTGGATGCCGGCCAGGTCGGCGATCGAGCGGCGGAACTGGACGTCCAGGTAGGAGCCGACGTCGCCGGCCTGGAGGTCCATGTCGACCAGGGCGACCTGCCGTCCGGCGGCGGCCGCGGCCAGGGCGAACTGGACGGCGCAGAAGGTGGTGCCGACCCCGCCCTTGGCGCCGGTGACGGTGACCACGCGGCCGCTGCCCGGGCCGGTGAAGACGTCCGCGCCGGCGCTCGGGCCGAGGTGGCGGCGTACTCCGGCGGCCCATTGGGCGGCGGCCTGGACGCGGGCGGCGAGTTCCTCGTAGGTGAGCGGGAGTCCGACCAGGCCGCGGGCGCCGGAGTCCATGGCGGCGGAGAAGAGGGCCGGGCCGGCGTCGGAGGTCAGCAGGACCACACCTACCGCCGGGAAGCGGAGGGCGACTTCGCGGATGAGGTCGAGGGCGGGCAGCGGGCCGATCCGCTCGTGGACGAGGACGACCTCGGGGAGTTCGTCGATGGACCCGGCGGCCTGCCGGGCCAGGGTGTCCAGCAGGGCGGTCGAGTCGTGCAGCGGGGCGGCCGGCGCGGCGGCCGGGAGCTGGCCGAGCAGGGTGATCAGGACGCGGGCGGCCTCCGGGTCGGAGACGGCGGGAAGGATTCGGGTGGTCATGCCGGCCTCACTTGTCCCCGTCGAGGGTGTACCAGCGGTCGGCGGGCGGGACGGATCCCTCGGTGCCGGGCGGGAGCAGGGCCAGCCGGACGTGTTCGGCGAAGGACTCGGCGTAGGCGATGCGGTTGACGTCCTTGTTGCCGAGGGCGAAGGTGATCGGCACGGCCTCGGGGGTGCCCTTGCGCTCGCCGGACTTCTCCACCGGGGTGAGCCGGCCGACTTCGATGACCCGGGCGTTGACCACGATGATGACGGACCGGTCGGGGTCGGTCGGCCGCTTGCCCTTGAAGGTGGCGGTGATGTTGACCCGGTCACCGGAGTGGATCTTCCCGGCGACGCCGGTGGACGCGTCGATCATGATGGCGATCTCCTGTTCGCCGGCCTGGAGCTTGGGCCGGTCGACGACCATGTCGGCCTGGAGCAGGGAGCCCTTCTTGAGGGTGGTGAGCGCGATCTTCCCCTTGACCGCGCCGAGGTCGGTGACGGCCGTCGGGGGCCGCCAGCGTTCGGGGATGGTCACCTGCTCGAACTTCCCGGCGTCCAGCGGGCTGTAGGCCGCTATATCGCTCTTGACCCGGTACGCGACGACCTCGGGCCCGACCTTCGAGTTGACCTCGCCGATCACCGAGATCACCCCGGCGAATGCGCCGAGTGCGCACAGGACCGAGAGGAGCAGCAGGATGACGCCGCGGCGCTGGCGTGAGTTCATGGGCCGGGGACCTCGTCGTTCGTGGGTCAGGAGCGTGGGTCAGGATCTGGCGAGTGCCGGGATCGGGGTGGCGCAGAAGCCGCAGCGGTCGCCGATGAGTTCGAGGCCGCACCATCGGCAGTCCTCGCGGCGGACGGAGGCGACGAGCTGGTAGAGGACGCCGATGTCGGGGATGGCCGCGGCGAACTCGATCAGCTTGGGGGTGGCCCACCAGGCGGGCGAGTCGGCGGGCAGCGGGTTCTCCAGCACGCCCTGGACCTGCCAGGCGGGGGCCAGTTCGGTGGCGACCCAGTCTCCGGCGAGCTGGCCGCGGGCGAAGGTGAGGTGGGTGGCGAATGCGGGGCCGGGCGGGAGTGCGGCACCGGGGCCGAGTTTCACCAGGTGCGGGGCCGGGTTGGCGAGTACGGCGAACTGGGCGCCGGGGGCCCAGGAGCGGGCGTGCGCCTTGAGGGCCACCGGGATCCGGTCGAGTTTGGCGACCGAGCCGAGGAGGGCGCCGGCGTGGATGTAGTGGGACAGCAGCCGCGCGGCGGAGGCGATGATTCCGGGGCTGAAGTCGCACATGGTGAGCTGGCGCAGCTGACGGACCAGCAGGGCGGTGCCGAGCGGCGGCAGATCGATGTCGAGCAGGGCGATCCGGTCGCTCTCCAGGATGGCGCGTACGGTGTGCAGCCGGCGGACGGCCGGCGCGGGCAGCCAGGCCGGTACGACGACCAGCAGGTGGCCGTGCCGCTCCAGCAGGGCGGCGGTCTCGGCGAGCGCATGCTCCAGATCGAGCCGTTCGGGCGGGTGCAGCACCGCGGCCGGCGGGGTGTGCCGGTCGGGGGCGGGCAGCACCAGGTCGGCGCTGGTGACAGCGATGGCGGTCGGCACGCGAATCCCCCTGTTCCCCTGATCCCCCCGCACGCCGCAGACGTCCGCGTGGTCGTCGCGTACGCGCGCATGCTGCGCGACCGCAAACGATCGACGCGCTTCCCTCCTGCCTCAGCACCTTATCCGCGTCCTTCCTGGCGGGGCAGGCCCTTGCCAATTCCCGTGCATGGAGCACCTGTCACAGGTGGCGGGAAACCCGGACAACCGGGAAGGGAACTCCGATCGTTTCCAGCCACATTGCAAAGACTCTTGACACGGAGATTGGTCTGGACCAACTTGGCTGCGGGATCCCCACTCCCTCCCCACCGCGCCACCCCTCCCCTACCCCTCCCCCCACCGGAGCCATACGTGAACCGCATACGCTCCCTCGCCCTGCTGGGCGCCGCCACCCTCACCGCGACCGGTCTGGCAGCCTTCACCGCCGGGACCGCGCAGGCCGCCGACGTCAACGTGGCCCGCAACGGCGGCTTCGAGTCCGGGCTCGCCAACTGGAGTTGCGCGGGCGACAGCGGAGCCGCCGTCCCCTCGCCCACCTACGCCGGGGCCGGCGCCCTCAAGGGCACCCCGAGCGGCCAGGACAACGCCCGCTGCAGCCAGACCGTCACGGTCAAGCCGAACTCCACGTACACGCTGAGCACCCAGGTCCAGGGCAGCTACGTCTACCTGGGCGCGTCCGGCACGGGCACCCAGGACGTCTCCACCTGGACCCCCGGCTCGGGCGGCGGCTGGCAGAAGCTGTCCACCACCTTCAACACCGGGCCGAGCACCACACAGGTCACCGTCTACACCCACGGCTGGTACGGGCAGCCCGCCTACCACGTGGACGAGTTCAGCGTGTTCGGCCCGGACGGCGGCGGGGGCACCGACCCCGGCCCCGGCATCCCCGGAGCGCCCGCCGGACTCGCGGTTTCCGGCCAGAGCGCGAACGCCCTCACCCTTTCGTGGAACGCGGTCTCCAACGCCACCGGCTACCACGTCTACCGGGACGGCAGCCGGGTGGCCACGGTCACCGGCACCAGCAGCCAACTCACCGGTCTGGCCCCGTCCACCACCTACTCCCTCCAGGTGAGCGCGTACAACCAGGCGGGTGAAGGTCCGAAGTCCGCCCCGGTCAGCGGCACCACGTCCCCCGGCGGCAACCCCGGCAACCCGGCCGTGCCCCGGCACGCGGTCACCGGCTACTGGCAGAACTTCAACAACGGGGCCACCGTCCAGAAGCTCTCGGAGGTCCAGGCGCAGTACGACATCATCGCCGTCTCCTTCGCCGACGCCACCACCACACCCGGGGCCATCACCTTCAACCTCGACTCGGCCGGCCTCGGCGGCTACACGGTCGCCCAGTTCAAGGCCGACATCGCGGCGAAGAAGGCGGCCGGGAAATCGGTCATCCTCTCGATCGGCGGCGAGAAGGGGACCATCACGGTCAACGACTCCGCCTCGGCGAACAACCTGGCGAACTCGGCGTACGCGCTGATGCAGGAGTACGGCTTCAGCGGCATCGACATCGACCTGGAGAACGGCCTCAACGCCACCTACATGACCCAGGCACTGCGCTCCCTCGCCCAGAAGGCCGGACCCTCCCTGGTCATCACCATGGCCCCGCAGACCATCGACATGCAGTCGACCTCGAACGCCTACTTCCGGACGGCGCTGAACATCAAGGACATCCTCACCGTCGTCAACATGCAGTACTACAACAGCGGCTCGATGCTGGGCTGCGACGGCAAGGTCTACTCCCAGGGCTCGGTGGACTTCCTCACCGCACTGGCCTGCATCCAGCTGGAGGGCGGCCTCGACCCCTCCCAGGTGGGCCTGGGCCTGCCCGCCTCGACGAGCGGCGCGGGCAGCGGCTACGTCTCCCCGACCGTGGTGAACAACGCGCTGGACTGCCTGACCCGCGGCACGAACTGCGGCTCGTTCAAGCCGTCCCGCACCTACCCGTCGCTGCGCGGGGCGATGACCTGGTCGACGAACTGGGACGCGAAGGCGGGCAACGCCTGGTCCAACTCGGTGGGTCCGAAGGTGCACTCGCTGCCGTAGCCGGGCATGTGTGGGGGTGGCCGGTTTCGGCCTCTTGACCGGTCCATGACAGAGGCGCACGCTGTGCGCGTCCGCACGGCTACCCCCACACTCCCGACCCAGGAGATCGCATGCGGCTACACACCCGCCGGAGGTCCGTCGTCACGGCGGCCCTGCTGGCGCTCGCGCTCGGCGCACCCGCCTACGGCATGAGCGCCACCGCCTCGGCCCCTCCGACGCCGTCCACCGCCACCCAGGACGAGGCCATCGGCCAGTACCGGATCCACGGGCCGTCCACCGCGGCCGACCGGACGGCACTGCTCGGCACCGGAGTCTCGATCGACGAGGTCGACGACCACACCGTGGTCGTCAGCGCCGACACCATGCAGGCCAAGAAGCTGCGCTCGCTCGGCTACAAGCTCGACGCTCTGGCCGGCCCGCCCGACCGCTCGCTGCCCGGGATCGCGGCGACGCCCATGGACTTCCCCTCGGCCGACTCGAAGTACCACAACTACGCCGAGATGAGCGCCGAGATCGACCAGCGGATCGCCCAGTACCCGAACATCATGAGCAAGCGGGTGATCGGCAAGTCCTACCAGGGCCGCGACCTGGTCGCCATCAAGATCAGCGACAACGTCGGGACCGACGAGGCCGAGCCCGAGGTGCTCTTCACCCACCACCAGCACGCCCGGGAGCACCTGACCGTCGAGATGGCCCTGTACCTGCTCCGCGAGTTCGGCGAGGACTACGGCACCGACTCCCGGATCACCAACATGGTCAACGGGCGCGAGATCTGGATCATCCCGGACCTCAACCCGGACGGCGGCGAGTACGACATCGCCACCGGCTCCTACCGGTCCTGGCGCAAGAACCGGCAGCCCAACTCGGGCTCCTCGTACGTCGGCACCGACGAGAACCGCAACTGGAACTACAAGTGGGGCTGCTGCGGCGGCTCCAGCGGCAGCAAGAGCTCCGAGACCTACCGCGGCACGGCCGCCGAATCGGCCCCCGAGGTGAAGGTGGTCTCGGACTTCGTCCGCAGCCGGGTGGTCGGCGGCAAGCAGCAGATCAAGGCGGCCATCGACTTCCACACCTACAGCGAGCTGGTGCTGTGGCCGTTCGGCTACACCTACAACGACACGGCCCCCGGCCTGACCGCAGACGACCTGGGCGCCTTCAAGGCGGTCGGCCAGAAGATGGCCGCGAGCAACGGCTACACCGCCGAGCAGTCCAGTGACCTCTACATCACCGACGGCACCATCGACGACTGGCTGTGGGGCAGCCAGAAGATCTTCGGCTACACCTTCGAGATGTACCCCCGCAGCTCGGGCGGCGGCGGCTTCTACCCGCCCGACGAGGTGATCGAGCGCGAGACCAGCCGGAACCGGGACGCGGTGCTCCAGCTGCTGGAGAACGCGGACTGCATGTACCGGTCCATCGGCAAGGAATCGCAGTACTGCGTCTGAGCCGTGCACAGCTCGGGGCGCCCCACCGCCAGGGGGGCGCCCTTCGCGTCCGGTGTCAGCCCAGGACCGCCAGCGCGTCGATCTCGATCAGGAGACCGGCGGGCAGGCCGACGTACACGGTGGTCCGGGCGGCCGGCGCCTGCTCGAGGCCCTGCTCCTCGAAGTAGGCGTCGTAGAGCTCGTTCATCTCGGCGAAGTGCCCGGTGTCGGTCAGGTAGACGCGGATCATCATCACGTCGTCCCAGCCCGCACCGCCCGCCTCCAGCACCGAACGGACGTTCTCCAGCGTCTGGAGCGTCTGCTCGCGCAGGGTCGGCCCGGCAGTGGTCGGCGGCTGCCCCTCGACGTGCGGGAGGAACCCGACCTGGCCGGCCACCTGGAGGATGTTCCCCTTGCGCACGCCGTGCGAGAACTTCGCGGGCGGGGCGGTGTGGGTGGGCGGGGTGAGGGCGGTCTTCTTCCCGGTGTGGTCCGTCACTCGGTCTCTCCTGAGTAGTCCTGGCTGATGGCATCGGCGGTACGCAGCACCTGTGGCAGCAGTTCCAGCAGTTCCCCGCTGCCGACCAGCATGCTGGGCGCGGACACCGAAAGGGCCGCCACGACCCGCCCGCCGGGGCCGCGCACGGGTGCGCCGAGGCAGTTGACGGTGTCCTCGTGTCCGCCGAGGTCGGTGGCCCAGCCCTGTTCGCGTACGAGGGCCAGTTCGCGGAGGAAGGCCTCCGCGTCCGGGGTCGAACGGGCGGTGTAGCGGGGGTATTCGATCCGCTCCGCCAGGGCCCGCCGTTCGCTCTCGTCCAGGCCGGCGAGCAGCACCTTGGCGACGGCGGCGACGGTGAGCGGGACGGGGCGGCCGATGCGGGAGTACATCCGGACGGGGTAGCGGCTGTCGACCTTGTCGACGTAGACGACCTCGTCGTCCTGGTGCAGGGCGAGGTGGACGGTGTGGCCGGTGTCGGCGTTGAGCGCGGCGAGGTGGGGGTGGGCGGTCTCCCGGATGTCCAGGTTCTCCATGGCCTCCGCGGCGAGGGCGAAGAGCCTGCCGCCGAGCCGGTACCGGCCGTCCGCCTGGCGGTACACGAGCCCGTGTTCATGCAGCGTCCGCAGCAGGCGCAGGGCGGTGCTCTTGTGCACGTCCAGCTCCGCTGCGACCTGGCCCAGGCCGGCCGGCCCTCTGGCCAGCAGCGGCAGGATGCTGAGCGCCCGGTCGAGCGTTTGGCTCACGTCGTGTCCTGTCCTGTCCGTGCGCAGCCCTGCGGGCGGCCTCTTCCCCACCCCGCCCCTTCCCGAACTGGGGCCTGCGGCCCCAGCCCCCGCTGGGCGCTTCGCGCCGGATGCGCTCAAACGCCGCGCGGGCTGGGATGCCGTGTCGCGGCTTCACGTTGACCCGCCGTCACCTCGGATGTTAGACAGCAGCGAGCGGCATCCGCAACGACCGTTGCGGAGCACGCAACAGCCCGGGAGGAATCGAATGGCCAGCGAAGCGATCCGGCGGCTCGCCGACGAGGCGGTCGACCACCGATTCAAGGGCCTCCCCCCGGATGCCGAGGCGGCCGGGCTGACCGTCGGGCAGCTGGCCGCCGAGCGGCGCGGGCTGTACACGGGCGGGTTCACCACCCCCGTGCTGACCCTCGACGCGGCGGCGCTGGAGCACAACCTGGCCGCCCTCGGCGCGTTCTGCGACAGCCACGGGCTCGCGTTCGCCCCGCACGGCAAGACCTGTATGGCCCCGCAGCTGTTCGAGCGGCAGCTGGAGCTCGGCGCCTGGGGCATCACCGTCGCCATGCCCCATCAGGCCCGCGTCTGCCGGGCGTTCGGGGTCCGGCGGATCTTCCTCGCCAACGAGCTGGTCGATGCCGCCGCCCTGCGCTGGGTTGCCGCCGAGCTCACCGCGGACCCGGACTTCCGCTTCGTCGCGTACGTCGACTCCGTACGCGGCGTGGAGCTGATGGACTCCGCCCTCCAGGGGCAGCAGGCCACGGTGGACGTGGTGGTGGAGCTCGGCGCGGGCGCCGAGGGCCGGACCGGGGTCCGGACCGAGGAGGAGTGCGTGGCCGTCGCCGAGGCCGTCGCGGCCTCCGGCCGGCTCCGCCTGGTCGGGGTGGCCGGCTACGAGGCCACCATGCCCGGCGCCGACGCCGGCACCGTCCGGGTCTGGCTGCGCCGGCTCACCGCGCTCGCCGCGGACTTCGACAAGCGCGGCCTGTTCGCGGACCTGGGGACCACCGAGCAGATCATCGTCAGTGCGGGCGGCAGCGAGTGGTTCGACGCGGTCGCCGAGGTGTTCGCCGAGATCCCCGAGCTGTCCCGCCCGGTATTGAAGCTGCTGCGCTCGGGCGCGTACGTCTCCCACGACCACGGCTGGTACTCCAACCTGACCCCGTTCAACCGGATCCCGGAGGAGGGCGGTCTGCTGCCGGCGTTCCGGCTGTGGACCCAGGTGGTGTCCCGGCCGAACCCGGGCCAGGCCTTCGTCAACGCCGGCAAGCGGGACATCGCCTACGATCTGGGGCTGCCGCAGGTGGTCGCGGTGCGGGGCGCCGACGGCACCGAGCGGCCGGCCGACGGGATCCGGGTGGAGAAGCTGTCCGACCAGCACGCCTGGCTGGAGACCGGGCCCGAGGTCCGCCTGGAGGTCGGGGACTGGATCTCGCTCGGCATGGCGCACCCCTGCACCATCTTCGAGAAGTGGCCGCTGATCCCGGTCGTCGAGGCCGACGGCACGGTCACCGACTACATCCGGACGTTCTTCTAGCCGTGGACCTGGTGTTCCGGGGAGCCCGTGTCGTCGACGGCTCGGGCGGGCCCTCGTACACCGCCGACGTCGGTGTGCACGAGGGCCGGATCGCGGCCGTCGGGCGGGCCGCCCGGCAGGTCCGGTCCGGCCGGGAGACGGTCGACGCGGGCGGGCTGGTGCTGGCTCCCGGGTTCATCGACATGCACGCCCACAGCGATCTGGCGCTGCTCCGGGACCCGGACCACAGCGCGAAGGCCGCCCAGGGGATCACCCTCGAAGTCCTCGGCCAGGACGGCCTGTCGTACGCGCCCGTCGACGACCGGACCCTCGACGGGGTGCGGGCGGCCATCGCGGGCTGGAACGGGGACGGCTGCGATGTGGACATGGACTGGCGGACGGTCGGCGAGTACCTGGACCGCCTCGACCGGGGCATCGCCGTCAACGCCGCCTACCTGGTGCCGCAGGGCACGGTACGGGCGTACGCGCTCGGCTGGGCGGACCGCCCGGCGACCCCGGCCGAGCTGGACCGGATGCGCGCCCTGGTCGCGGAGGGGCTGGCGCAGGGCGCGGTCGGCATGTCCTCCGGGCTGACCTACACCCCCGGGATGTACGCCTCCGGTGCCGAACTGGCCGAGCTGTGCCGGGTGGTCGCCCGGTACGGCGGCTACTACTGCCCGCACCACCGCTCGTACGGCCGCGGGGCGCTCGCCGCCTACGCGGAGATGGTGGAGCTGACGGCGCGGGCGGGCTGTGCCCTGCACCTCGCGCACGCCACCATGAACTTCGCCGAGAACGAGGGCCGGGCGGGCGAGCTGCTGGCCCTGCTGGACCGGGCCCTGGCCGCCGGCGCGGACATCACCCTGGACACGTACCCGTACACGCCCGGCTGCACCACCCTGGTGGCGCTGCTGCCGAGCTGGGCGAACGAGGGCGGTCCGGCGGCGGTGCTGGAGCGGCTGCGGGACGACCGGGAGGCGGAGCGGATCCGGTACGCGCTGGAGGTGGAGGGCGCGGACGGCTGCCACGGGGTGCCGGTGGACTGGTCGGCGGTCGAGGTGTCCGGGGTGCGCGATCCGGCGCTGTCCGGTTACGTGGGGCGGCGGGTGGACGGCTGGGACACGGCCCGGCACCTGCTGCTGGCGGACCGGCTGGGCACGGCGGTCCTGCAGCACGTGGGTCATGAGGAGAACGTCCGGGCGATCATGCGGCACCCGGCGCACACCGGGGGCTCGGACGGCATCCTGCAGGGCGCCAAGCCGCATCCGAGGGCGTACGGCACCTTCCCGCACTACCTGGGCCGGTATGTGCGGGAGTTGGGGGTGCTGGGCCTGGAGGAGTGCGTGGCGCACCTGTCGGGCCGGCCGGCGGCGAGGCTGCGGCTGCCCGACCGGGGCCTGGTCCGGGAGGGTTACCGGGCGGACCTGGTGCTCTTCGATCCGGAGACGGTCGCGGCGGGTTCGACGTACGCGGAGCCGCGGCGGCTGCCGGCCGGGATTCCGCACGTCCTGATCGACGGGCGGTTCGTCATGCGGGACGGGCGCAGGACCGATGTACTGGCGGGGCGATCCGTGCGCCGTACCGGTGCGACCGTGTGACCTTTGTGCCGGGCCCGTGAGGTGAGGGGCGGGTGCCGCGGCTCCCCCTCGAAGCCGCGGCACCCGTGCACGGGGTTCCCGGGTTTGCGGGTTTCCCGGTTTGCGGGTTTCCCGGTTTGCGGGTTTCCCGGTTTGCGGGTTTCCCGGTTTGCGGGTTTCCGGGTTCCTCTTCCCGGATTCCGTATTCCCGGGCCTACAGGCGCTGCCAGAGGGCGGGGACGTTCGGCGGTTCCCAGCCGGTCTGGGCCTGGTGGCCCTGGATGCAGCGGTAGGAGGCGCCGCCGTGGGTGACGGTGTCGCCGGCCTTGTAGACCGTGCCGGCCTTCCAGGTGCCGCCGGGCTCGGGATCGCCCGGGCCGGGGCCGCTGCCGGTGGTCTTCAGCGTCAGCCCGTACGCGGACAGGATCGGGTTGAGCGGCTGGAAGAAGGTGGTTCCGCCGCTGGAGCAGTTGCCGGAGCCGCCGGAGGTGACGCCCTGGGCCTGGCTGCCGGATATGTAGGAGCCGCCGGAGTCGCCGGGCTCGGCGCACACCGTCGTGCGGGTCACGCCGGAGATGGTGCCCTCCGGGTAGGTGACGCTGGTGTTGTGCTGCTGGATGGTCCCGCAGTGCCACCCCGTGGTGGAGCCGGACCGGCACACCGAGGCGCCGACGGGCTGCAGCACCGAGCCGGTGACCTGCACGTTCGCGCCGCCGCTGCCCTTGACGTAGGGGGTGGCGGTCCACTGGCCGTTGGCCGCGACCCAGGCCATGTCGCTGCCGGGGAACACCGAGCCCTGGAAGCTGCCCTGGGCGACCTGGTTGTAGCCGCTGGTCGTGGTCCCGGCGCGACCGCAGTGGCCGGCGGTGGCGAACCCCTGGGTGGTCCCCTTGGTCACGGGGAAGCCGACCGAGCAGCGGCCGCTGCCGTTCATGTAGTAGGCGTCCCCGCCGCGCAGGTCGTAGAGCGGGCGCGGCGCCTGGGTGGTGCGTACGACGCGGACCAGCGCGGAGTCGGTGCCGGTGGCGGCGAGCAGCCGGGCGGCGGCCCCCGGCGCGGTCTCCTCGACGACCACGGTGTTGCTGCGCTGGTCGACGTACCGGACGGGGGTGGTGGCGGTGGCGGCCCGGTCGAGGGCGGCCTTGGCGGTGTCGAGGACGCCGAGGGCGTGCGGGACCACTGCCGGCCGGGCGCCGGCCGCGCGGATCGCGGCGGCGTCGGCGGGGCGGGTGGTGGCCACGGTCAGGGTCTTCGCATCCGGGCCGTCCACCCAGGCCCCGGCGAAGCCGGCCGCGAGCCGGTCCCGGAGCAGGGCGGCGGTGGCCCCGGCCTCGGCCTCGTTGACCAGGCGGGCCTTGGCCTGCGTGGGGGTCAGGCCGAGATCGCGCTGCATGGCGGCGAGCAGCTCGGGCCGGGCATCGGCGGCACGCAGTGCCACGGCGGCGGAACGGGTGGAGGCGGCGGGGGCGGTGCCGGAGTCCGCGGTGGCGGCTCCGGCCTGGCCGCCGGCGAGCAGCAGCCCGGCGGCGGCCAGGGCGGTACACGCCGCGCGGGCGTGTCGCTTGAGCATGGGGGATCTCCTCGGTTTCCGTCAGGAGCGGTGAGGGTCTGCGGAGAACCGTAGGAACGGGAACGGGTGGGCGGGAGCTGTCAGTTGGCCCCTCCCTCCGCGTTATGGCCGCGTCATGGCGGCCTCATCGCCGGGTGGGGCCGGCCTTGCGCGGGCCCCGGTCCGGTGGTCGACATGCGTTCATGCCGCCGTGGCCGGAGGATGGGGGTCCGGGGGGTATCCGAGGGAGGTACGACATGGCCGGTGAATCGGAACAGAAGCCCAAGGGTGAAGGCCGCCCGGTGAAGCTCTGGACGGGCGGCGAGCGGCCCTACGACCCCGAAGACCTGGTGATGGCCACGGGAGCCGATCCGACTCCGGAGCGGGTCGAGAAGGCCCGGAAGCTGATCGAGAAGGAGGGCCCGACGGTCATCGAGCGCTACCTTCCGTAGCCGACCCACCTCCACTCCCCGTACCCCGGCCCCGGGACGGGACGGTCGCCTCGGGACCGGGTTAGGGGGTGTCCGGTGGATCAGGGCCGGAGCCGCCCTGATCCGCCGGACACCCCCTAATGGTGTGCGGAGGCCGAGCGGGAGAGGGCTTCGGTGTGGGCTGCGCGGGCGTGGTCGAGGACGGCCGCCGCGCGGGTAGCGGCGCGGGCCGCCGGGTGCCAGCCCAGCAGGTGCCGCCAGACCAGCGGGGTCCCGGCCAGCGGCCTGGTGACGATGCCGGGGGTGGCCGGGAAGGTGGCCCGGCACAGCCCCACCGCCCGCCCCACCTGCACCAGGTGCACGCAGGACGCGGTGTCCGTCTCGTACACGCACGCCGGGGTGAACCCCGCCCGCACGCACGCCGCCGCGAAGCAGTCCCCGAAGCAGCCGTCGCCCGGTACGTCCGTCCACGCCTCCGCGGCCAGCTCCGCGAGCCCGATCTCCCGCCGGGCGGAGAGCGGGTGGTCCGCCGCGAGCATCACGTGCACCGGGTCGCGGGCCACCTCCAGCCAGGCCAGCCGTCCCGGCTCGGGCGGCGCGCTCTCCCCGCACACCCCGATCAGCGCGAAGTCGAGCCGGCCCTCGGCGACCCCGCCCGCGATCTCCCGTTCCGACCAGGAGGTGTGGGTGGTGACGGGTGCACCCGGGTCGGCCCGGGCGATCCGGTCGACGAGTCCGCCGAGCAGCGGCCCGTGGGTGCCGCCGAGCCGGTAGCCGCCCGCCCCTTCGCGGGCGAACCGCACGGCCTCCTCCTGGAGTTCGCAGAGCGCGGGCAGCACCACCCGGGCCCGCTCCAGGACCAGCTCCCCGAGCGGGGTGGTCCGCACGCCCTCGCGGCCGCGCAGGAACAGCGTTCCGCCCAGGGCCCGTTCGATCCGCTTGAGCTGCGCGCTGAGGGCCGGCTGGGCGAGTCCGAGCGCGGTGGCGGCCCGGGTCAGGCTGCCGGCGTCGGCGATGGCCCTGACCGTCCTGAGGTGCCTCAACTCCAAGTCCATGAGGTGAGCTTGGGCGCACCCCCCACCCTGGACAAGATGTAGGTCCAGA
The DNA here is from genome assembly GCF_040689505.1 of Streptomyces sp. NPDC051211. NCBI lineage: Bacteria > Bacillati > Actinomycetota > Actinomycetes > Kitasatosporales > Streptomycetaceae > Streptomyces > Streptomyces sp. NPDC051211. Next base: position 17,440 of record NZ_JBFBAV010000022.1, on the reverse strand, counting down.
CCAATCCGGCCCGCGCTGGGGGGCGCCGGGCGGGCCGGGCCCGGCCTGATCGACAAGACACGCCCCAGGTGCGCGGCGCCGGAAACGTCCCGGCCTCCGGCGGGCCCTGCAGGCCCGCGGCAGCCGGCTCGTACGCACGGGCCGCGTCCTCGTCGCCCGAGACCCGGGCCAGCGCGGCCAGTTCGCCGTACACCTGCGCCTCTCCCCGCGGCATTGTCGATCGTCCGGTGCTGCAAGGCCCACCCAGACCATCGGGCCCGGTCAGTCCCGGCCTCAGCGGGACTGCGCCGCCTTGGCGCGGAAGGTGTGCCGGTACGCCAACGGTGCCACCCCGATCGCCGCCGCCAGGTGCCGCCGCAGCGAGGCCCCCGTGCCCAGCCCGGCCTCGGCCGCGATCCGGTCCACCGGCAGGTCCGTGACCTCCAGCAGCCGCCGCGCGTGCTCGATCCGCTGCCGGGTCAGCCACTGGCCCGGCGTCATGCCGACCTCGTCCCGGAACCGCCGTGAGAAGGTCCGTACGCTCATCCCCGCGTGCCGGGCCAGCTCGGCCAGGGCGATCGGCCCGCCCAGCCGGCCCAGCGCCCACTCACGGGTGGCGGCGGTACTCGCCCCGGAGCTCTCCGGCACCGGCCGTTCGATGAACTGGGCCTGCCCGCCCTCCCGCCACGGCGGCACCACGCACAGCCGGGCGACCCGGTTGGCGACCGTACTGCCGTGGTCCCGGCGCAGCAGGTGCAGGCACAGGTCCACCCCGGCCGCCACTCCGGCGGCGGTGAGCACCTGGCCGCCGTCCACGAACAGCACGTCCGCATCCACCTGCACCTGTGGAAAGGCCCGCTGGAATTGCTCGGCCTCGTTCCAGTGGGTGGTGGCACGGCGCCCGTCGAGGAGCCCGGCGGTGGCCAGGACGTACGAGGCCGTGCACATGGAGACGATGCGGGCGCCGGCCGGCAGGCTCCGGAGGGTCCGGGCGAGTTCGTCCGGCAGCCAGTCCCGCTCGGCGTCCTCCCCGACACCGCAGGTGAACGGCGGGATGACCAGGGTGTCGGCGGTGGCGACGAGCTCCCCGCCGTGCTCCACGGTCACGCTGAAGTCCGCGCCGGTGCGGACCGGCCGGCCGTCGAGGCTGCAGGTCAGCACCTCGTACAGGGGCTCGCCGGACGGCCCCTCCGCCGTGCCGAAGATCCGTACCGGAATGGTCATTTCAAACGGATACACGCCGTCCAGGGCCAGCACCACGACCCTGTGCACGCCACGCACGCCTCCACCTTCACCCATGGCCGGATCTTTTCACATCGTGTCACTCCGGCCACTCGTCCGCCCCGCCCCCGCCCGGCACTCTTGATCACATGACGACGACGCAGACGACGCAGACCATGCAGGCCATCACCCAGACCGCCTTCGGCGGCCCGGAGGTGCTGGAGCTGACCACCACCACCCGCCCCGAGCCCGGCCCCGCCGAGGTGCTCGTACGGATCCACGCCGCGGCCGTGAACCCCACCGACGTCTGGCACCGGGCCACCGGCGGCCTGGCCGGCACCGACGTGCCGCCCGTCCCGCTCGGCTGGGACCTCTCCGGCACCGTCGAGGCCGTCGGCATCGGCGTGACCCTCTTCCGTCCCGGTGACGAGGTGTTCGGCATGCCCCGCCACCCGGCACCCGCCGGCACCTACGCCGAGTACGCCACCTCCCCCGCCCGCCACCTGGCCCGCAAGCCCGCCAACCTGGACCACGTACAGGCGGCCGCGCTCCCGCTGGCCGCACTGACGGCCTGGCAGGCCCTGGTGGACACGGCCGGCCTGCGCCCCGGACAGCGCGTCCTCGTCCACGCGGCGGCCGGCGGCGTCGGCCACCTGGCCGTCCAGATCGCCAAGGCGAAGGGCGCGTACGTCATCGGCACGGCCAGCGCCGCCAAGCACGACCTCGTCCGCTCCCTCGGCGCGGACGAGGTGATCGACTACCGGTCCGTGGCCTTCGAGGAGGCGGTGGCCGAGGTGGACATCGTCGTCGACACCATCGGCGGCGCGTACGGTCCCCGCTCCCTGCGCACCCTGCGCCCCGGCGGGATCGTGGTCTCGCTCGCCTCCCCGGCCGAGGCGGCCCTCGCCGAGGAGGCGGAACGGCTCGGCGTCCGGGCCGTCTTCATGGCGGTCGAGGCCGACCACGCGGGCCTGCGGGAGATCGCCGCCCTGGCGGAGTCGGGCCTGCTGCGCCCGCACATCGCGGAGGCCCTTCCCCTGGCCCAGGCCGCCGCGGCGCACGAGCTGTCCGCCACCGGCCGCACCGTCGGCAAGATCGTCCTGACCACCGACGTGCTCGCCTGACGCCACCCCGCCCCACGCCATCCCGCCCGGCCCTGACGCAAGGAGACCCCAGCCCATGTCGACGTACATCCTCGTGCCGGGCGCCTGGCACGGCGCCTGGACCTTCGAACCCCTCGCCCGCGAACTGCGCCGGGCCGGCCACGAGGCGTACCCCGTCACCCTCACCGGCGTCGGCGCCCGCCGCCACCTCCTCACCCCGTCCGTCAACCTCGACACCCACATCGAGGACGTGGTCAACCTCCTCACCGACGAGCAGGTGGACGACGCCGTGCTGGTCGGCCACAGCTACGGCGGGATGGTCATCACGGCGGTCGCCGACCGCCTCCCGGACCGGATCAAGGGCCTCGTCTACGTCGACGCGATGGTCCCCGAGGACGGCGACTCGACGTACTCCCTCGTCACCGAGAACGAGCGGGCCTGGTACCTCAACGGCACGGAAGAATCCGGCTACGCGAGCGCGCCCCTCCCCTTCTTCGACCCGCGCGCCACCCCGCACCCGCTGGCCTCGCTCCTCCAGGCGGTCCGCCTGAAGGGCGATCTGACCCGCTTCCCGGAGAAGTCGTACGTCTACGCGACCGCCTGGCCGACCCCCTCCCCCTTCGCGGCCCTCCACGACCGCCTGGCCGCGACGTCGGGCTGGCGCACCCACGCGGTCGACTCGGGCCACAACGTGATGCGGGACGCCCCGGCCGAACTCCTCGAGATCCTCCTCGGCCACGGACTGGACCGCCCCACCCCGGGTATATGAACCGACAACCGCCTCAAACCGGACTTTTGTCGTTACTCCGTGCGTTGCTTCTCGTTAACCGCGCAAGGCGCTCAAGCACCGCTGACGCACGGAGGCAGGCCGCACATGCACCAGGTCGACGCCGACTGGGACCACCCCACGGACCCCGAGCCGGGCTGGAAGCTGGACCACGTCCGCGAGTACGTGGAGACGGCCGGGGCGGCCGGCCACATCTGGCACGGAGTCCCCACGCTCCTCCTCACCACCCTCGGCCGGGTCTCCGGCCGCGCCGTCCGCACCCCGCTGATCTACGGCGAGGACCCCGACGACGGCCGCTACATCCTGGTCGCCTCGGCCGGCGGCGCCGCCGAGCACCCCCACTGGTACCGCAACCTGGACGCCGAACCGGAGGTCCGCGTCCAGATCGGCCCGAAGGTCTTCCAGGCCAAGGCCCGCACCGCCACCCCGGACGAACGCGAGGTGTACTGGGGCCTGATGACCGGCCTCTGGCCCCAGTACGACGACTACCAGGCCCGCACCGACCGCGAAATCCCCCTGGTCATCGTCGAACGCTGACCCGGGCCCCCTCGGGGGCGTCCGGGATGCGCGCGCGACGGTCCCGACGGAAGCTGGGCGCATGCACCACGCGCCGATCGTCGTCCACCGGATCCTGCCCTCGGGGGGCCGCCGCGTCACCCTCCTGGTGAGCGGCCACGACGAGCCCCTCGGCCTGGCCCGGTCCGACGCCGACGTGATCGAGTTCCTGCGCCGGGCGGACGTGCCCGACCCGGACGAGGTCGTGCTCGAAGACTCCCCGCTGGTGGAGTGGGTGGGTGGCGAGCCCCACCGGTACGAGGCCGAGGAGCCCACCACCGACCTCCCCTGACCAGAGGGGTCCCGATCGGCGGGTCAGAGGCCCGCGAGCGTCCCCGTGAGCAGGTCCTGCTCGCCGTCGGTGTTGTAGTAGTGGACCGAGGCCCGGACCACGGCCGCCGGTTTGTCCGGGCGGGTGTCGAACCGGGCGCGGGAAGGGAACGAGAAGTCCGCCGTCACGCCCGCCTCCCGGAGCCGGGCGACCAGGTCCTGCGCGGTCCAGCCGTCCTTGGTGAAGGTGACGATGCCGCTCTGCACGGTGCCCCGGTCGTGGACCCGGACGCCGGGCAGCCTGGACAGTTCCGCGCGCAGCCGGCCGGCCAGGGCCGCTATCCGGTCCCGGATGGTGTCGATGCCGAGGGTGAGGACGTCGTCCACGGCGGCGCCGAGGCCGAGCAGCCCGGCCACGTTCCGCTCCCAGGTCTCGAAGCGCCGGGCGTCCGCCCGGAGTTCGTACGCGTCGGGTCCGGTCCAGGTGGCCGCCCGCAGGTCCAGCAGCGGCGGGTCGAGGGTGCCCACCACGTCCTGGGAGACGTAGAGGAATCCGGTGCCGCGCGGGCCGCGCAGGTATTTGCGGCCCGTGCCGGACAGCATGTGGCAGCCGATGCGGCGGACGTCCAGGGGCAGTTGACCGGCCGACTGGCAGGCATCCAGCAGGTACAGGGCGCCGGCCCGGTTCGCGAGCTCGCCGATGCCGGCGGCCGGGTTCACCAGCCCGTCGTACGTGGGTGCGTGGTTGACGGCGACCAGCCGGACCCGGCCGCGGCCGAGCAGCTCGGCGAGCGAGCGCAGGCAGACCTGGCCGTGCTCGTCGTCGGGGATCGGCTCGACCTGGACCCCGTACCGGTCACGGGCCTGGAGGAAGGCGAGGGCGTTGCTGGGGTACTCGCTGCGCGAGGTGAGGATGCGGTCGCCGGGCTGGAAGGGGATGGCGTAGAAGGCCATGTCCCAGGCCCGGGTGGCGTTCTCCACCAGGGCGATCTCGTGCGGGCGGGCGCCCAGCAGCCGGGCCACCGAGGTGTACACCGCCTCCAGCCGCCCGGCCGCCAGGTCGGCGGCCACGTAGCCGCCGACCCGGCGCTCCAGCAGCAGGTGGTCGATGACCGTCCGGGTGACCCGCTCGGCCGGGAGCGCGGAGCCGGCGTTGTCGAAGTACGCCGATTCCGCGCAGCCGGGGGTGTGCGCCCGTAGCTGTGCCACGTCCATGGTGCGGGGCCGGCCTACTCGCCGGCCGCGGAGACCAGGTCCCCGACGATGTCCGCGGCGCGCACCGCCATGGTGCTGAGCAGCGAGTCGGCGATGCCGTGGGTGGCCTCGTTGACGCCCTGGAGGTAGAGCCGGGCGTGGTCGCCGTCGTCCTCCGCCGTGCGGACCCGGTAGCTGCGGGTGACTTCCGGTCCTCCGGGCAGGCCGAGCCGTTCGGCGAGGTCGCGTACGACCGCGGGCATGGCCGGGTCGTAGCCGGTGCCGAGGAGGACCCGGTCGCAGCGCAGCTCGGACTCGGCTCCGGTGCCGCGGTCCCGCAGGGTCAGCAGGACGCCGTCCTCGTCCTCGGCGGCCGCGACGACCTCGGTGGCGGTGAGGACGCGCAGCCCCTCCTTGCCGTCCAGGCGGTCCCGGTACATCTGGTGGTAGAGGCTGTCGAGGAGCTCGGGGGTGACACCGGAGTAGTTGCTGCGCGCCATCTCGCCGAGGACGAGGTCCCGGCCCTGGGCGGTCATCCCGAAGAACTCCTCGGAGGCGGCCGCGGAGTAGAAGCGGCCGGTGAACTTGGAGGAGACGTAGGGGGTGAGCCCGATCCCGCGGACCACCAGGACCGGGGAGCAGGTCGGCAGGGCCTCCTGGACGGCCTGCACCATTTCCACGGCGCTCTGGGCCCCGCCGATCACGGCGATCCGCTGCGGGACGTCCCGGGGCAGGTCGGCGATCCGTACGGAGTATTCGCTGCTGTGGATGACGCGCTCGGCCGGGAGCCCCCGGAAGGGCTGCGGGATGCGCGGGTCGCGGCCGCCCGCGACCACGAGGTGGCGGGCGCGGACCGTGGATCCGTCGGAGAAGCCGACCTGCCAGTGGGCGAGTGCCCCGGAGGCGTCGCGTACGGGCTCGATGCGGACGGCCCGCCGGCTGTACTGGACCCGGACCCGCTCCAGGCTGCCGGCCACCCACCGCAGGTAGTCGGAGATTTCGCTGCGGTAGGGGGTGAAGGTGCCCAGGCTCATGAAGTCGTCGAGCCTGCCGGTTTCGTGCAGGTAGTTGACGAAGGTGAAGCGCGAGCGGGGGTTGCGGAGGGTGGCGAGGTCCTTGAGGAAGGAGACCTGGCTCTGCGCCCAGGGGATCAGCAGTCCGCGCTGCCAGACCGTGTTCTCGCTCTGCTCGACGAGCAGGGTGTCGGCGGCGAGCTCCGGTGCGAGCTCTTCGAGGGCGACGGCCAGTGCGAGGTTGGCCGGGCCGGCTCCGATGCCGAGTATTCCCACGTCAGTGCTTGTCACGGTCAGCCTTCCTCGGTGGTGACGTCGATCCGGTAGTGCCGGCCGAGCGTTTCGATGCGCTCGTGCACCTGTGCCTCGGAGTCGGCCTTCAGCAGTACGAGTCCGGCAAAGGTCGCGGAGTGGACCACGCCGGTGGTGCGGTCCCCGGGCTTCACGCGGACGTCGGCGTGGACGACACCGGGGGCCTTCAGCAGGTCTTCCTCGGAGCTGATGGCGGTGATCGTGCCGAGCGGCCGGGGCAGCATGTACTGGATCAGGTGGTCCGCCGGGGCGATGCCGGCGCAGGTGACCGGGTCGTCCAGGGAAGTGGCGAGGAATTCCATCCAGATGTCCACGCCGTACTGGTGGAGCAGCTGTTCGGCGATGCCTCCGCCGCCCGGCCGGCTGGCCACTTCTCCGATCAGGTAGCCGCGGGGGCTCTTGAGGACTTCCAGGTGGGTGACGCCGTCGGTGAGGCCGAGGGCCTTCACGGCGGCGGCGTGCAGCTCCCTGACCTCGGTGGCGTCCGGGTGGTCGTCGGGGAGGGTGTACGAGCCGACGAGCGCGCCGACGCTGGCCAGGACGGGCTGGAAGTAGCGCGAGACCGCCGCGAAGTGCACCTGGCCGCCGACGACGACGGCGTCGCAGTGGAACTCCGCCTCGATGTCGACGTACTCCTCGGCGAGCTGGGGGTACGGGGATTCGCGGAGCTGACGGGTGAGTTCGGCCGTGGCGAGGCGGTCGGCCTCCGCCTCGTCGTGGACCACGAAGACGTCCTCGGAGCCGCCGCCGATGGCCGGCTTGACGACGACCGGCCAGCCCAGCAGGGCGCCGGCCTCGGTGACCTCGGTGAACTGCGCGAGCTGTATGAAGCGGGCCACCGGCAGGCCGGCCGCGGCGAGGCGCTGCTTCATGACGTGCTTGTTGGAGAAGGCGTTGGCCACCTCGTAGCCGGGGCCGGTCAGGCCGAAGTACGAGCGGATGTAGCCGCCGGCCTGGAGGCTGAGCTCGGAGGGCGAGACCACGTACTCGAACGGGTTGCGCTTGCGGATCTCCAGCGCGGCGAGGCGGACCTGGGTGAGGTCTTCGACAGTGTCGACGACGGTGACGTCGGTGTCGTCACGGTAGAAGTGCCGGTATCCCGGTGTGGTGATCACCGAGAGCCGGATGCCGGAGCGTTCCTGCAGCAGCCGGGCGGCGGGCTCTCCGCTGGTGTTGATCAGCAGAACGTTTTTCATGGCTCAGGTCCTCGCCTTGCTGGGGGAGATGCGCTCGGGTCCGGCCGCCGGCCGGCCGGTGCCGCGGCGCTGGAACGTCCACACGGTGACGGCCAGCAGGGCCGCGGCGGACACGGGGAAGAACACCTGGAGGGATCCGGTGAGGTTCACGGTGAGCCCGAGCAGCAGGGCCGATACCGGCACGGCCCCGGTGATGAAGGTCCGGATCACCGCGTTGACCCGGCCGGAGAGTTGGTCCGGAATCTCCTTCTGCCGGTAGGCCATGGTCGCGGCGTTGACCCCGCCCTCGCCGAGGCAGAGCACGCAGAATCCGGCGACCACCGCGAGCGGGGCGCTGACCAGGAGCCCGAGGGAGCCGACGGCGGCGATCCCGAGCCAGAGGGCGATCTGCCGGTGGCGGTTGTCGCCGGTCAGGGCGCGGGGACTCAGCCATGCGCCGAGCGCGGCGGCGACGGCTCCGCAGGAGACGGCGATGCCCAGCGCGGTCGGGGACCAGTCCCAGTGGTCGCCGCCGACGGTGAGCAGGGTGGGTTCGAGCGCTCCGGCCCCCAGGTTGTAGAGGGCCACGGCCAGGGTGAGTCTGCGCAGGTCGGGCCGGGCGCGGAAGTACGCGATGCCCTCCTTGAGCATGTCGGACAGCGAGCCGGCGGCCGCCTGGGGTTCGGCCTTCGGCATGAAGACCACGGTCAGGGCGGTGAGCAGAAACGTCGCGGCGTCCAATTCCAGGGCCCAGGTGGTGCCGACGCCGGCGATGGTGAAGCCGGCGAGGGCGGGTCCCACGAACCGGGCGACCAGGAGGATGGAGGTGAACTGGCTGGAGGCCTTGTCCAGCCGGTCGCGCGGGACGAGCGCCGGGATGAGGCCGTAGTCGCCGGCCACGTCCGACACCACGTTGGCCAGGCCGAGGACGAACAGCGACAGGAAGACCGCCCCTATCTGCTGGTGGGCCAGGAGCAGCGGGATGATCGCGACGGCCGCGCCCTGGATCAGCTCGCCGCCCGCGAACAGCGCCCTGCGGTCGTACCGGTCGATGAAGGTGCCGAGGAACGGCGCCGCGAGGTAGGGGGCGGTCTGCGCGGCCACGCTGAGGACGGCCAGCAGACTCGAGTCGGTCGACTCCAGGAGAGCCCACGGAATCGCTATGTAGAGGAAGGTGTTGCCCACGGTGGATACCGCGGAGGCTCCTGTCAGCAGCCAGAAGGCTCTCATGAAGTGCTACCCCATCGGGTTGTGGCCGGGCCGGCCCGCACGGTGTGGGTGCGGGCCGGCCCGGTGGATCGGCGTCAGACCGCGGCGACCTGGCTGAGCAGGCGCGCTGCCTCGTCGGCCCGCTCGTTGATCGTGGCCGTCAGGGCGTCCACCCGGTCGGACATGAAGCCGTCGGCTCCGATGAGCGCGGCTTCGGCGGTGCCGAGGCCGGCGAACAGGCGGGAGGCGAACCGGTGGTTGGCCGTGTGGCGGTGGCCGGACGCGTCGAGGATCTTGTCGATCGAGACGGCGTGGTCCCGGGGGTGCCAGATGTAGCGCTTGAGGCGGAACCGCAGCTCGACCGGGCCGAGCTCCCACCATGCGGAGCGGATGCCGAGCTCCTTCTCGGTGATGTCCGAGTAGTCCTGCGTGTTGCGCAGGTGCAGGCGCTCGTAGAGGGCGAGCAGCTCGTGCAGGCTCTCGTGGCTGCCCAGCGGCTCGCCGTGCTCGGCGACCGTGTCGGTGGCCGGGACGACCTCCGGGGACAGGCCCTGCCGGCCGCGGTCGAGGGCGTGCAGGATCTGCGGCCGGTACGCCCACCACTCGGCCATGATCACGTGGGCGAGGTTCTCGCGGATCGACCGCTCGGAGCGCAGCGGGGTCTTGTCCAGCAGCGCGTCGGGGACGCCGACGAACAGCGACTGGAACTCGCGGTAGGCGAAGCGGTGCTGGCCGAGCAGGCGGTGGGTGTCGTTGAACTCGGGGCCGTGCTTGGCGCGTTCGCGCTCGGCGATGACGGCGAAGTCGCACAGCTCCTGGTAGGCCTGGAGCACGACCTCGCGCAGGCAGTCGGAGTACCACTGCCAGTCGCCGGGGCCGGGCTTGCCGATCCAGTCCTGCATCAGGACGCTGTCCGGCAGTGCGGCGACGGTCTGCGCGAAGCGCTCGACGGCGGCGGCCAGCGGCGAGGTGGTGACCTGCCGGCGCATGTCCCAGGAGGTGTCGATCGTGCCGCTGTCGCCGGCGACCTTGCGCCAGCGCTCGGCCTCCTCGACCGTGACGCGGTCGTGCGGGTGACGGGCGAGGGCCTCGTCGAAGAGGCGGATGGCCTCGCCGTACTTCTTCTTGCGCAGGGCGGCCTTGCCCCGGCCGACCAGCAGCTGGGCCTTGAACGACTCGGGGGTCAGGTGGCCCGCGGTGTCGTGGAAGACCGTCTGGTAGCCGACGGAGAGGCGGGTGCGGCGCGGCGCGCCGTTCCACTCGTGGTAGCGGGTCTGGTCCGGTGCGAGCAGCTGCACGGTCGGGGACCAGATGAAGATGTGGTTGTTGATGATGTCGGTGCTGGCCCGGTCGGGGTCGGTGGTGACCACCCGTACCGGAAGTGTGTATTCCATGATGTCCCGAGCGATCTCGGGGTCGGAATAAATACTTCTGTCGTGCCCCGTGCACCCCGAACAGTCGGGTGAATGAAGGTCCAGCAGTACCGGCTTGTCTTCGACCTCGGACCTCTTCAAGAGGGTCTGAAAATCGTGCTGATTTGCCCAGTTGATTGCCAACGTACGCCCTTCCCGCGCCTTGGTTGGGACCGGCGAGGATGCGGACAGAGCAGCCCTCCCTCCCCACCACGATCTTGAACCTACACGCCGTGGATCATCGACTGTCAAGACGTTGAGACCCACTTGCTAATGGAAAGTGTCCAACATGTGGGCACTTGAAGCATTCAGCACAAACTCGGACACAAGCGGGCCATACCGGCCGGTCAGTCGAAAGATCGCCTCGCTGGGCCTCGCAGAAAATCCCAGGTCATCTCTTGATCGAGGATCTTTCCATCAGGTAGAGATGATCCGGGGGATGCACGAGCCGGCCACCCGTCAGCCGTTTGCTAGCCATTAATTATCGCAAAGCGACTCGTCTCGGAGATCGTTACTGAGCGCCACAGGAGCTCCTCCTGGTCGCCCGAACGGTGGGGTCTGTCAACCATGATCATTGCGAATAACTCGGACACATCGGCGGATGTCTCCATACAGTCGCTGGAACCTGTGCGAGCATCGCAGCCGTACGAGTACCAATTTCAGCCAGTGACCGAACCGGACTGGACCAGATTTCCCGGCTGGAGCGGCGTGACGGCCGAAGAATGGGGCTCGGCCCAATGGCAGCGCGCGCACTGCGTCAAGAATGCGCGACAGCTCCAGACGGTTTTCGGTCAATCGCTCGACGAATCGTTCATGGCCGACCTGGCACGCGACCAGAGCGAACGCGCCACCATGTCCATGCTGATCACGCCACAGATGCTCAACACGATGGTCCCCGACCTCGCCCCCGGCGAGCCCGGCCACCTGGACCGCTTCTACGCCGACCCGGTGCGCCGCTACATGCTCCCGGTCTTCAGCGACCGCCACGCAGAGTGGCCTTCGCATCCGTTTGCGAGCCGCGATTCGCTGCACGAGGCGGAGATGTGGGCGGTCGAGGGACTGACCCACCGCTACCCGACCAAGGTGCTGGCCGAGCTGGTCCCGACCTGCCCCCAGTACTGCGGCCACTGCACCCGCATGGACCTGGTGGGCAACTCGACCCCGCAGATCACCAAGCTCCGCCTCGGACTCAGGCCGGCCGACCGGCTGGAGCGCATGCTGGAGTTCCTGCGGACCAGCCCCTCCATCCGCGATGTCGTGGTCTCCGGCGGCGACGTGGCCAACGTGCCCTGGCAGCGGCTGGAAGCGTTCCTCTACGCCCTGCTCGACATCCCCAACATCCGCGACATCCGGCTGGCGACCAAGGGCCTGATCGGCCTCCCCCAGCACTGGCTCCAGAAGGACGTGCTCGACGGCCTCGCCGCGGTCTGCGCGAAGGCCCGCCAGCGGGGCGTGCAGATCGCCGTGCACACGCACGCCAACGCGGCGCAGTCCGTCACCCCGGCCGTGGCGCGGGCCACCACCGCACTGTTCGAGGCGGGCGTGCGCGACGTACGCAACCAGGGCGTGCTGATGCGCGGGGTCAACGACTCCGTCGAAGCCCTGCTGGACCTCTGCTTCGGCCTGCTCGACGGCGCGGGCATCATGCCCTACTACTTCTACCTCTGCGACATGATCCCGCACAGCGAGCACTGGCGCGTGTCCGTGCGGGAGGCACAGCAGTTGCAGCGCGGAATGATGGGCTACCTGCCCGGATTCGCCACCCCGCGGATCGTCTGCGACGTCCCCTTCGTCGGCAAGCGCTGGATCGACCAGGTCGACTCGTACGACCGCGAACGCGGCATCTCCTACTGGACGAAGAACTACCTGACGCCGCTGGAGGCCGACGACCCGACCGCCTGCCGGCGGGCCTACCCCTTCTATGATCCGATCGACACCCTGCCCCAGGAAGGCCAGGACTGGTGGAGGAACACGCATGAGGGTCATTGACGAACACGGCCTCTCGGTCGCCCTGATCGAACCCGGCGAACTGGCCGCGGAACCATGGGCGACGGCGGACCCGCACATCGACGTGGTGCGGATGCAGAACCCTCCCGCCGAGCTCTGGCCGGAGCTGGACGCCCGCGGCTTCATCCGCAAGCCGGAGATGCTGACCTGGCTCGCCCGACTCCGGTCCGACGAGGACGAGTTCCTCGCCCGCCTGGAGACCAAGGCCCGCCAGGACATCCGCCGCTCCCAGCGCCGCGCCGCCGAAGCACTGCGCGAGGTCGTCCAGGACCGGGTCGAGCCGGAGACCCTGGACCGCTTCCTCACCCTGTACGAGGAGCGGGTCGCCGGGATGCAGTACGGCGTCCCCTATGCCCGGCGCCACCGGGAGGCCGTGCTGCACGGGCCGCAGAAGTACTTCGCGGTCTTCGCCTTCGAGGGGGAGGAACTCGTCGGCGGCTGCCTGGTACTGGAATGCCCCGACGAGGACGCGATCCGCATCCGCTTCTCGGCGGTGAGCGAGTCCTGGCGCAAGTCCAGCCTGGCCCGCACCCTCTACTTCGCGGCCATGCGGACGGCACGCCTCAAGGGCTACCTGTGGGCGACGCTGGGAGACGAACCGAACCTGTACGGGCACCTGACCCAGGCCGGGCTCTTCGCCTTCAAGGTGAACATGGGATTCGAGGCGATCGCGTCGCAGGAATTCGCCGACCCGACCGGCTGCGACGAAGCGGACCTCGTCCTGAACCTCACCGCCCTGAACGACCCGTGCCTGATCCTCGGATATTCCCCCGAACCCGACGGGCCGGCCCTGACCGGGCACCTCATAACCGAGGCCGGCGCGGACGCCCGCAAATTCTCCGCCCCATTCCTCGCAAAAACAGAACTGCGCCCCCCGGGCCCGCCCCGGGGAACACAGAACTAGCGGACGAATCAGGCCGACGGATTCTCGGACTTCCCGGACTCGACCGGGAATCCGTCACGCTTCCAGTACTCGAACCCCCCGATCATCTCCTTGACCCGGAAGCCGAGCACGGCGAGCTTCGCGGCACCCTTGGTGCCGGCGTTGCAGTCCGGCCCGAAGCCGTACGTCACGTACGTGGCCTCGCGGTCCAGGCCGACGACGTGCTCGGCGGCAAGGTCCCGGTGCGGCAGGTTCAGCGCACCCGGTATGTGGGCCTCCAGGTAGGACTCCGCGCTGCGCGTGTCCACGACGACGACGCCCGGAACCTTGTGGGAGATGTCGTGCTCGACATCCGACGGATCGCATTCAGAGGCGAGCTTCGCCAGAAAATACGCGGCCGACGTCTCGGCAGTGGCCGGGACGCCGGCCACCTTGCTCTCGGCCCGCAGGAATGCGAAAAGCTCGTGACTTTCGGACACCGATTCTCCTTCGTAAGGAATTACGATCTGTCCGCGCCAGATTATGATCCACCTCGCCATTTCCGCAACCATGGTTTTCCCCACGCGCGGCGTTCAGCCCGGCCGGCTCCCGGGACGGCTCCCGGGACGGCTCACCCGAAGTCGTACACCGTCACCTCGATCCCGCGGGCGCACAACGCCTCCGTGATCAGCGGCTCGACACGCGACCACTTGCCGCCCGCCAGCCCGCACCCGATGCGCGGCATGTGCACCGAGGCCCCCTGGGCCTCGGCATGGCCGGCCAGCGCGCCGAGGCAGCGCTCCAGCGCGTCGTAACGGATCGGCGGCCCGCCGCTGCCCGTCCGCATCCCCCGCTGCCCGACCATGTTGGCCACCCACACGTCCGGCCGCACCTGCACCAGCTGCACGGCCCCCAGCCCGAAGTCGTTCTTGGCCCGCGCCCTGTGCCAGGCCCTGAACTCCGCCTCCGGCTGCGGCCACCGCCGCGAGACCGCCAGCACGAACCCCTTGCCCCACCCGCCCAGGTCATTGCACACGTGCGCAATGACCTTCGGCCCCTTGGCCTGCGGACTGGTCGCATCCCCTGCGATGACCCTCAGCACCCTCATCCCCCACCCGTGTCGGCGAAGGTCCAGTGTGCAGGGACGATCCGACATCACCGGGCCCCTCCACCACGCGGATGAGGCCTGGTTCTCTCAGCGAATTTCTTCGCCGCCCTTCCACAGCGTGCAGTTCGGAGCCTGTTCGCCTCCCACGAAGCCGTCCTTCATGTCCTCCCGAGGACCCAGCATCCTTCCGGTCACTTCGTCCCAGTGCGGCTGCAGGACCACGCCGGCCAGCACCTGCAAGGGCACACCCTTCGGCCAGCACGTGTAGGCATTCACCTTGGCCCCGATGAAGGAATGAGCAGTGCCCAGCTCGGCGTGGGTGAGGTTCGCGCCATGCAGCAACGCCCCCCTGAGGTCTGCGCCCAGAACTGTCGCCTGGTACAGGTTGGCGCCTATCAGCTCAGCCCTTTGGAGCTTGGCTCCTTTGAGGTCGGCTCCTCTGAGATCGGCCTCCCGGAACCGGAATTCCTGCAGATCGATGTTGTGGAGGTCGGCGTTGTGCAGCTCCTTGCCGCTGAAGTTGATGCCGTCGATGTTCCGTGTCCCAGGCGTGAACCCCGGTATGGATTGGGCGATCTCGATGTTCGCTCTCCACGACGCGTACTTCTGCGACTCCCCGAGGGAGTGTTCCAGAAACAGAGCCGACAGGCCGATGGCGATGCCAGTGACAAGGCCGCCACCTATGGCAGCGAGCACTTCTATCCGGGGCTCGGACTCCGGTTCTCTGACGGCCATCTTCCAGGCGAGGGCCGCACCCACCGCGCCGAGGACTCCGAGGACGAGCAACACACCGATCAGAGCCCAGGACCACGGACCTGTGTCCGGCACGGGGACCATCCCCAAAACACGCAGACCAAGGCAAAAGACACCTCTCTTCTTCTGTAACCCCGATGCCCGGTGATCGCAACCGACCTTTCAGCATGCAGGCGTCGAGGAGTCGCACTGCGCCAGGCCGCGGCGCGGATCGACCCGCTCCGCCATGAGCTACGCCACGCGTGCATCGGCCCCGTCGACGGCGACCCAGGCCAGTCCGGGCTGCCGGTGGCGGGCGAGTTCGTCGACGGACAGCGGCTCGTCATCGGTGACCTCCGCCATGCCGATGCCGTGAAAGCACCGTTGCCGCAGGTCGCAGGTCGCAGGTCGCAGGTCGCAGGTCGCAGGTCGCAGAAATTGGGTTTCAACCTTTAGCGTGCGGCAGCGCTCTGAAGAGGAGTGACAGGCAAGGGCCCCCTCGAACCGGGCCCCCGAAAGGAGAGCAGATGCCGGACAACGGCCGGGGCTCCGAAGCGCCGCAGGGCTTCCACGGCCCCGAGAGCTTCGAGACCTTCGCCCGGGCAAGCCAGAGACGGCTGTACCGGACCGCGTACCTGCTGTGCGGAGACACGGACACAGCCCGGGACCTGACGCAGACCACGCTCGCCAAGATGTTCCAGCACTGGAAGCGGGCGAGTGCCGCCGACCACATAGAGGCCTACGCCAGGACCGTGCTGACCCGCACCTACCTGGCCGAGCGGCGGCGCCGGCTGCGGGACCTGCTGGCGCACTCCCGCCCCGACCCCCGGCCTGCGCCCGACCACGCCGATCTGCGGGTGACCCTGCTGTCGGCCCTGGCAGAGCTCCCGCCCCGGGCCCGCGCCATGGTCGTCCTGCGGTACTGGGAGGACCAGAGCGTCGAGTCCGTCGCCGAGCTTCTGAAGTGCAGCGAGTCCACGGTCAAGAGCCAGTGCTCACGCTCCCTGGCGAAGCTGCGCGCCCAACTGGGCGAGGCCCACAACTACGCCACGTGGAGCTGAGGAACCGCCATGGGAGACAACATGCCAGAAGACCACCAGAACGCCGTGCTGGTCAGGGATGCGATGGAACGAACGGTCGCGGAACTGCCGACGGTCCACGACCTGGTGCCCACCGCGGTCGCCCAGGGCCGGCGCCGCAGGCTGCGCGCCCGGCTCGGCACCGCCACCGTGGTCGCCTGTGTGGCCGGGGCCGTCGTGTTCGGCGTCGGGGCACTGCCCCTCGGGGGCGGCGGTGAGACGACGATCCGGCCCGCCGCCACCGGCACACCCGCGCCCAGCGAGTCGCTCGCCCCGTCCCCGGTCCCGGAGCCGAAGCCGTACCGGACACCGGTCCACATCGAACCCACCAGCTCCGACGAACCGTCCATGGCGAACCTGCCGGCCGCGGAGCGGGAACGGCGGGAGCAGTTCCAGCAGCGGGCGGCCCTCCTCCTCGACGAGCTGCTGCCGGACGCGGTGGGCCTGATCCGGCCGATCGACCTGAACGTGAACCACTACCAGGGCGAGACGAAGGACGGCAAAGCCTTCCGCATCATCTTCTCCGTACGGCCGTCCGGCGGCGGCTCCCCCCTGAAGTCCTGCCCCGAGAAGACCGCCGTCGTCAAGGACTGCGAGCGGGCCACCCTGCCGGGCGGCCGCCAGGCCATCGCGTTCAGCTTCCTCTCCGACTCGCCGGGGACCACGGCCACCCTGGTCCAGTTCTCCTACGGGAACAGCGACGTCTCCCTCACCGTCAACCCGGACCCAGCGGCCAAGGCCACCGCCCCGGTCACCAGCAAGCAACTCCTGACGGCTGCCGGCGACCCCCGCTTCCTCGACCTGGTCCAGTACGCCGACAAGAACCCGATGCAGGAACGGCAGATTTCCATCCCGGGGGGCTGATCCGGGGGCGGGGCGAGGGCGGGGGTGACGCTGCTGGGGGGTACGGGGCGCACGGCGGGGGCGGGCTTCTTTGGCCCCTGCTCGGGGGCGGGGTGGGGCGGGGGCTCTGCAGGCTTCGGTTGGACGGAAGCCAGGCGTTGGCGGGGTACGGGGCGCACGGCGCGGGCCTGCTCCTTTGCCCCCTGCTCGGGGGCGGGGTGGGGCGGGGGTGCCACCCACCCCTGGGGGCTTCGCTTGGACGGAAGCCAGACACTGGCAGGGGTGCGGGGCGCACGGCACAGGCCTGCTCCTTTGCCCCCTGTTCGGGGGCGGGGTGGGGCGGGGGTGTGCCGCCCACCCTTGGGGGCTTCGGTTGGACGGAAGCCAGAGGCTGGGCGGGGGGTGCGGGGCGCACGGCGCAGGCCTGTTCCTTTGCCCCCGCTCGGGGCCGGGCCGGGACGGGGGTGTGCCACCCACCCCTGGGGGCTTCGCCCGGACGGAAGTCAGAGGCTGGGTGGGGTTGGTGGGTTGCGGGGTTTTGCTTGGGCGGGGTCGGAGGGTGCCCGGGGGCTGCCCGTC